>JAPOWL010000176.1:0-2492 GCA_026707615.1 Acidobacteriota bacterium
TGGCGTCCGCCGCCGCGCCGGCCATGGAGCAGTCCATCGGCCGCGATCCGATGGGCGTCCTCGGATCGGGCGCGTTCATGGAGGCGTGGGTCCGATGACGGCCTCGGGCCGGCGCGCGCTCGCCGTCGCTGTGGTCCTGGGCGGGCTGGGCGCGCTGGGACCCTTCGCGGCGGCCGCGTCGGCCCAGCCGCCCGTCGATCCGGACGGGTCGGCCACCCGCTGGTCGTTCGACTACGTCCAGGCCGCAGTGGACGACTTGGTCAGCGACCCGCTGCCGGCGGCCTACGGCGGCGTGACGGTCCGCCAGTACTTCTACGACATGGGCGTGCGCCTGTGGGCGGCCATCGCCTTGATCATGGTCGTCGTCCAGGGCCTCAAGGTGTCGATGGGCGGCCGGCTCGACATGTGGGGGCTGGTGAGCTTCCTCCTCTGGATCGCGTTCCCGCTGATGGTCCTCGAGGGGTTCTACACGCCGTACGCGGCGTTCGGCAACCAGACCTTCATCCAGATGGTGACCGGCCAGGGGCAGGCGCTCGCCTCGGCGCTCAACGAGGGCGGAGGGGCGTTCGCGCAGCTCCACGACCGCATCTACGCCGTGCTCTCCGAGACGTTCCGGCACTTCGGGATCGCGCTGTCGAACGCGCCGTGGTCCCTCGGTGGTCTCCTGCAGGGGCTCGACGCGCTCATCGCGACATTGATCTCGCTGAGCGTCGCGGCGGGGGTGCTGATCCTGGGGACCGTGCTGCTCCTCATCGCCTGCCTGCTGGTCTACACGCAGGTGGTCTGGGCGAACGTCGCGCTGGGCGTCCTGACGCTGCTCGGGCCGGTCTTCGTCCCGTTCCTGCTCGTCGAGCAGATGTCGTTCCTGTTCTGGAGCTGGCTGAAGGGATTGATCCAGTACAGCTTCCAGGTCGTGGTCGCGGCGCTCCTGCTGCGGATGATCGCGGTGCTCGCCATCTATCCCCTGGAGGGGATGAGCGCGTTCGTCGCGAGCCTGGCGGCGATCGGCTCGGACGCCGGCGATCCGGTGATGGTCTCGTACCTGGACGTGATCCGGCGGTTCGGGTCCTGGATCCCGGTGATTCTCGCCGCGCTGCTCCTGAGCTTCAAGGTCGGCGAGTTGACCCAGGTGATGCTCGGCGGCTCGCAGAACCTCAGCTCCGGGCTGACCGCGGTGGCGGCGGGCGCGGCGGCGACGGTGGCGACGGGCGGCGCGGCGGCCGGCGGGGCGCTCGCCTCGGCCGGGCTCTCGGGGCTCGCCAAGGGGGCCGCGGCGCACGGCATGAAGGGCACGGCGGCGGCGCTCTCGAGGGGGGCGCGGGCCGCCGACTGGGTGTCGTCGCAGGCGCGCGGGCGGAAGGGCCGCCGGCGCGGGGAGGAAGAGTAGGCGTGGAGATCGAGACCGACGAGATCGTCGAGGTGTGGGCCGAGCACATCACACGCGCGCGGCACTACCGGACGCTGCTGCTCGTCATGGCCGCGTGCATGCTGCTGACGCTGCTCGCGCTCTGGGGGGTCGCCCGGCGGCCGCATCCGCCGCCGGTGGTCGTGCGCGTCGACGAGGTCGGCCGCGCCGAGGCCGTCGACTACCTGCCCGAGGCGATCGAGCCGGCGGGGCCGGAGGTCAGCTACTTCCTGCACGAGTTCGTCGCGGCCCAGTACGCGCGCCAGCGCGCGGTCGTGGAGGCGCGGTGGGAGGAGAGCCTCTGGTTCACGAGCGCGGACGTCAGCGCGCAGCTCTCGGCGGAGTACGGCGAGGAGGTCGCCGGGTTCATCGCCGGCGCGCGCGGCGAGGGCGACATCGTCGTCGAGAACGTCCGCATCCGCGTCCTGCCGAACCCCGCGCCGCCGCACGACGCCGAGATCGCCTTCGACCGCGTGCGGACGGCCGCGGGCCGCGTGATCGAGAGCGAGCCCTGGTCGGTGAACCTGCAGTTCGCCTTCACCGAGGTCACGCCCGACCTCGTGTTCAGCAACCCCATCGGGCTCGTGATCACGTTCCTGGAGGACACCGTCGTACGGACGACCCTCCGGGAGGAGAGGTAGCCCATGGAGCTCCGGGGCGCCGAGAAGACGCTCCAGCAGGCCGGCTTCAGCGCGCAGGCGGCGCGCTTCGTGGCGCTGGTGGTCCTCTCCGGCGGGGTGTTCGTGCGGGAGTTCGCGTCGCGGTGGATCGGGGACACCGACGGGAGGCGCGCCCGCACGGAGCGCTTCATCGACGGCGAGGTGTCGGCCGCGTGGCGCGGTGCGTTCGGCCGCGACAAGGGCCTCGCCGTTCACCGCATGCGGTCCGGGGTCGTCTACCACTGCAGCGGCAAGGCGCTCTACCGCGCCCTCGGGGCGGAGAACAGCCGCTACCGCCGCCCCCTCGACCCCGCGGACTGGCCGCGGATCGTCGAGCGGCTCCTCAAGGCCTGGGCCGCCCTGGCGTCGCCCGAGTGGCCGTGGCTGTTCTCGATCGAGGCGCAGGTGGCGCTGGCCGACTCGCTGGG
>JAPOWL010000176.1:2736-6032 GCA_026707615.1 Acidobacteriota bacterium
GCGCGGCCCGCCGACCCCGCGGTGGATCAGCTCCTCGCGCTGTGGGAGGCGGACGGCGCCGCGGTGGAGGCGGTGCGCGACATCTGGTTCACGCGCCAGGAGGCGCGCCGCCTCGAGGGCGGCCACCCGCCGGTGGTCGCTGCCTACGGCGGCCCCGATCGGGTCGCTTCGCGCCTCCGCGAGCTGGAGGACCGGCTGGCCGAGCGCCGCGCGGCGGTCGCGGCCGGCGCCGCGGACGCCGAGGTCTGGCAGGCGGAAGGGCTGCCCGAGTCATGGTAGCCAGGCTCCTCGCCGCGGGCGCGGTCACGGCGTGGTGGATGTGGGCGTATCCGCTCGCGCTCGACGACCGCTTCCTCGTGTTCATCCGGCAGCAGACGCCCGCCTGGTACTGGCCGCTGGTGGTGTGGTCGGCGGTGTCGCCGGGCGTCCTGGTCCTCGTGCTCGGGTCGGTGGCCGAGTCGGTCTGGCGGGTGTGGTTCGAGCGCTACCGGCCGCGGGGCGCGGGCGCCAGCCGGCTGCCGCCGTGGCCGCTCTCGTCCGACGACCCCGAGCCCGCGATCGTCATCGGGGAGGTCCATCACCCCAGCCGGATCCAGGAGGCCAGGGAGCCTACCTGGCTCGTGATGCGCGACAAGGCGCTCTACACCGGGACCATCGTCTTCGGCGCGGTCGGCACCGGCAAGACGTCCGCCTGCATGCGCCCGTTCGTCCAGCAGCTCCTGAGCTGGCGCGCCCACGACGAGGAGCGCCGCGCGGCGGGGCTCTGCCTGGAGGTGAAGGGCGACTTCTGCCACGACGTCAAGGCGATGCTCGCGGCGTGCGGCCGCGAAGACGACTACATGGAGCTCAACCTCGAGCGCGAGGGCTTCGCCTGGAACCCGCTCGACGCCCCGTGGATGGACTCGTCGAGCCTCGCCTACACCATCGCCTCCCTCCTCAACCAGCTCCACGGGCGGGGGAAGGAACCCTTCTGGCAACAGGCGTACAGCGACCTGGCGCGCTGGATCATCGTCTTCAAGCGGCTCGAGTATCCGCCGTGGGTGACGCTGCGCGACATCTACCGCTACTCGGTGGACCAGCAGACCCTCGGCGAGGACATCAACGCGATGGAGGCCGTGCTCAAGGAGCGGTGGAACTGCCCCAACGTGTGGGAGGTCACGGTCGGCTGGCGCGACCACCGCCGGCACGCCGAGAAGCTCGGTTCGTGGAAGTGGCGCGACGTCGGCGGCGGGAGGATGTGCACCCGGCAGCAGGCGCGCGCGGACATCGAGCCGCTGGTCGCCGCGCTGCGGGAGGCCGGGGCCGCGTTCGAGGAGGAGGAGAGCTACCGCGGGATCCCCTGGGGGCTCGGGCGCGAGGCGCAGAAGCACCTCAAGGTGGACCAGTTCGCGACCCACGAGGCAGTCACGCGCTGGTACAGCCAGCAGTGGCTCGGGCTCGCCGAGCAGACGCGGACCAACGTCGTGACGGGCCTCGCGGTGTTCCTCGCCGTGTTCGATCTCCCGGAGACGGGGCGCAAGTTCGCGCCGCCGTGTCCGGAAGACGACTCCGGGGTGGCGGTGGGGCTGCCCCCCTGCCTGCCGCCGCTGTACGACCTGATGGAGTCGGGGAAGGTCCTCGCGTTGAACATGCCCGCGGGCGAGAACCCGAACCTGGCCCGGACGCTGGGCGTGATGCTCAAGCAGGCGTGGCTCTCCACGCTGCTGCTGCGGCCGGCGCGGATGCAGGAGGAGTGGAACCGCGACCGCTACTGGCGGCCGGTGCTGTTCGTCGTCGACGAGTACCAGCAGTTCGCCACCGTCGGGGAGAGCGATCCGAGCGGCGACGAGAAGGCGTTCGCGCTGACGCGCCAGAGCAAGTGCATTCCGCTCCTGGCGACGCAGTCGCTCTCGTCGCTGCGCTCGGCGCTCGGCGCGGGCGAGTCGTGGCGCGCCCTGCTCCAGACCATCCGCTCCCGCATCTACCTCGCCCTCGGCGACGACGCGTCGGCGAAGACGGCGTCGGAGCTGTGCGGCCAGGTCTCCCGGATGGTCGCGTCCTACTCGGTGTCCGAGAACACGGCGCGCGCCGGGGTGAGCTTCCTCTCGGGGCGGGCCGGCGGCGGGGGCTCGTCGGCGGGCCTGTCGAAGAGCTACCAGGCCCGCCGCGAGGCGCTCTTCACGCCGCGCGACTTCACCGTCCTGGGCAACTACCAGGCGATCGCGCAGATCTTCGACGGGAAGGCGGTGGCGGACGCCGTGCGCTGCTACCTCTTTCCCGACTACCTGGTGAAGAAGCTCGGCAAGCGCATCCCGTGGTGGCGGGCGAAGGAGCAGGAGTTGTTCTGATGATCGAGACGCAGGCGAGTCTGGCCGAGGTCGGCGAGCATCTGGCCGATCTGCGGCAGTTCATCGGCGACGACTCCGTGTCGGAGATCGTCGTCAACGGTCCCGGCCGGCTGTACGTCGAGCGCGAAGGCCGCCTCGCGCGGGTGCCGGTGCCGGAAGGCAGCCTCACGCGGCGCGATCTCGAGGCGGCGGCCGCGATGATCACCCGGGGCTCGGGCTTCGACCTGCGGACCGAGCCCATCGTCGACGTGCGGCTCAGCGACGGCTCCCGCGTCGCGATCGCGGCCCCGCCGGCGTCCACGGAGCTGGCGATCACCATCCGGCGGTTCGGACGGTGCATGCTCTCGGCGGCGGACCTCGTCGCCAGCGGCTCGCTGCCCCGCCCCGTCCTTGGTGCCGTCCGCGACACGCTGCTCGGCGACGGGAACGTCCTCATCGCCGGGGGGACGGGCAGCGGCAAGACGACGCTCCTGAACGCGTGCGTGGGCCTGCTGCCCGAGTCCGACCGCATCGTCGTGATCGAGGACACCATCGAGATCAGGCTGACGCACGCCAACGCGCTGCGGCTCGAGGGGCGCGCCTTCGGGCCTGGCGCGAACGCGCGCGTGAGCATCCGCGATCTCGTTCGCCACACCCTGCGGCACCGGCCGGACCGCATCGTTCTCGGCGAGGTGCGCGGCGGCGAGGCGGCGGACGTGATCCAGGCCCTGGTGACGGGGCACGGCGGCTCCCTCAGCACGATCCACGCCTCGACCTGCGCGGGGGCGCTCGACCGGCTGGCGACCTGCGCGCTGCAGGCGGGCGACGCGCTCCCGTGGGACGTGGTCTGCCGCTCGGTGGCGGCGGCCTTCCAGCTCGTGGTGCGCCAGGCGCGGGTCGACGGCGTCCGTGCGGTCCGCGAGGCGGTCGCGGTCCTCGGCTACGAGCCGCGGACCGGCGGCTGGCTCACGCGGACGCTGTGGGACGAGG
>JAPOWL010000549.1 GCA_026707615.1 Acidobacteriota bacterium
GAAGGCGGTGGCCATCGCGGTCCGGACGGTCTCCGGGCGCCGCCGCTGGTCGAAGCTGCGGGAGTGGCTGACCGCCTGAGCGGCCGCGGCCCGGCGGCGCCAGTCCGACCCTCCGTTCCTTGCTGCTCCCCGAGGCCGAGCGCGCCTTGCCGGCGGCGGGTCGATGACCTCGCAGACGGCAGCGCCGCTCCCTTGTCACTCCCCGAGGCCGAGCGTGTCTTGCCGGCGGCGGGTCGATGCCCTCGCAGACCGCAGCGCCGCCTCGCTTCCTGAGGCCGAGCGCGCCTTGCCGGCAACGGAACGGGATGGGAATCCGTCTAATTCCTATAGGAGGAAGTGATGAGAAAGGGAACGTCGATGATGTGGTTGCTGACGGCGGTAGTGGCAGCTGCTGGGGTGGGGGTGGCAGCCCCTGCCAGCCTGGCCGAGCCGGAGCCGGCCGTAATGGCATCGGTGGCGTCCGGTGTGGCCCTCGTGGCCTCGATCCCCGTCGCGCCGTCGAACGACGCCGCGCCGGAGGCCGCCTGCGAGTTCACGCACCGGGGCGACCAGAGTCGAAGCCTCGAGCTCGCCGTGACGGGACTGCACCGGACGGACGACGGAGCGCGCGCCGCGCTCGCGTGGGCGGCACCGCCATTCACGTCGCACCTCGACGGCTACGAGTATCGCGCCCACGTCGGTCCCGAGGGTCCGCGCGGCGCGGCGTGGGTCGACACGGGCGCCCTGGCCCCGACCCTCGTGCTGCCTGCCGCCCTGTCGGGACGTGACCATGCGTTCGAGGTGGTGGCGCGCTACCGCTATCCGCTGGGAGACGGCCACGTCTACTACTGGTACGGACCGGCGGCCATCACCGGGAACGCAGGGTGGGCGAGCGCCGGATGCGGTTCGGTCTTCGGCCATCCGGACACGACGCTCGCGTACGAATGACGGCAGGCCGTTCGCTGCGGCTCGGGTAGCGCTGGAGTCTGCGCCGCAGCACAGGCGACGCGAGTGCCTGGCCGTAGCGAGCGCAGGCTTCCGACGCGCCCGCGAGGGCGCGCTGGCGCTCCCGGCACGGCGCCGGGACGGCGGAGAACGATCTCGAGCTCACGCCCGCCGGCGCCGTGACCGGCGCCAGGCACCTCCGAGCAGCAGCAGCCCGAGCCCCACGAGCGCCGGCAGCGGCAGCACCGGCACCGCCGCCGCGCAATCGCCCCGGAACTCGTCCAGCGTCCGCAGCCAGGCTCGGAAGCCGTCGTCCGCCGGAGTGCACAGGCCGGCGTTGTCCTCGATCCGTAGCCGGCGCAGGCTCCCCATGTGCCGCACGCTCTCCGGCAGGGTGCCGGTCAGCCGGTTCTGGTGGAGACGCAACTCCCAGACGTTGGCCAGCTTGCCCAGGCTGGAGGGGACGGTTCCGCCGAGCGCATTGTTGGAGAGGCGCAGGACCTCGAGCTCGGCGAGATCTCCGAGCTCGGCGGGAATCGCACCGGTCAGGGCGTTGTTGGAGAGGCGCAGGTCCTTGAGTCGGGCCAGCGTTCCCAGCTCCGGCGGGATCGTGCCGCGCAGGTTGTTGCCGCCGGGTCCGCAGAGATCGAGACTGGTGACCCGGCCCCCCTCGGTCCGGACGCCGAACCAGGTGCCGAGGGGTTCCGCGCTGAGCCAGTTGGTGCGGTCGATCCAGTCGGCCCCGCCGGCTGCGTGGTACAGGGCGACGAGCGCCGCGCGGTCACCCGCGTGGTCCTGACCCTGCTGCAAGCCCCGGGCTCCGGCGAGCCGCGCGCCGGGCGCGCACGGATCCGCCGGCTGGGCTCGCGCCTCTCCCGTGAGGCCGACGACCAGCGCGACCCCGAGCAGCGAGCCGACGAAACTCCCCGGCGCAGACCTGCCGTTCAATCTCCGACCTCCTCCGCAACGGACACCAGCGTCCCGGCTCAGCGCGCTGGCAGCACTTCCAACCGGACCCCGACCCGGCGGCAGTCGTCGATGACGCCGTCCGGATGGAACGTGCACGCGAGGGCGATGGCCCCTTCGAGCGGCGGACCGACAACGATGAAGTCGTCGTCTCCGCCGACATCCAGCACGGCGTCCACAGTCTCCGCGGCACCGGTCCCGACCTCGACGCCGGACCGGACGACGCGCCCGAAGCCGGGCAGCGAGATGAGTACCGAGTACGTGCCCGGCGGCAGTCCGGAGATGCGGTAGCGCCCTTCCAGGTCGGTCACCTCCAGGCGTGGCTCGGGCGAGGCCGGGCCTCTTCTCAGCTCGACGGTGGCTCCCGGCAGCGGCTCGCCGTCGGTGTCGACCACCCGGCCCGCGATGGCTCCCTCCTGCGCGAGGGCGGACGCGGTCAGCCAGACGGCCACGGCCAGGAGCGCCCAGGTAGATGCACGTGGCATCGCGGCACCTCCCTTCGCAGTCGCAGGCTTCATTCTAGCGCCGTCGAGGGCGGCGTCGGCATGCGGAGGTGCGGCGTGCGGGGAGCGGGTCGGTCCCCCGTTGACGGGAGCGGACATCAGCCGGCGGCAGCGGGCGGGGCGTCCGTCGCCGTGCGCAGCGCCTTCAGCCGGGCTGCGATGTGCTGCGCGGTGCGCTCGTTGTAGTTGCGCACCCGGCCACCGAGGAGGAACGCCTCCACGATCAGCACGAAGAACGGAATGATCAACGGGATGCCGAAGAAGAGCAGCATCGAGAGGAGCCAGTAGGGGATGAAGCAGCAGATGTACAGGATGCCCAGCGCCGTCTGTCCCAGATAGAAGCGGTGGGCTCCGAGGCCGCCCAGGAAGAGGCAGAGCAGGACCGCTACGGTCGTGTCCTTCCGGCTGCCCCCGAGCTCGGCGAGAAACAGCGTGCGCTCTTCTTCCGTCAGGTCCCGCATCGCCAGCGCGCCGGTCCCGTCAGACATGAAGCCTCCCCGGTCATCCGAGGTGAACGAAGGGCGATCCTACTCGGTGCGGGTGTCAACACCAAGCGGTCGTGTTCTGCCGTGAAGTCGCCGGCCCGGGGGCTATTGCACGCCGGCCCGCCACGGGCCGCACGGCCGCCGCCGCAAGCTGCCACCGTTCGTCCCCGCAACGGCCCGGTCAGCGCGGCCGCGCAACGCGGCTGGCCATCCACTCGGTAACCACGTTGGCGAACCGCTCGGGCTCCTCGAAGAACGGCTGGTGCCCGCTGGCCTCGAACAGGCGGAAGGTGGCGTCGGGCAGGGTGGCCGGGATTCCCTCCCACAGGTCGTACGGCACCGTGTAGTCCGAGCGGCCGTGCGTGAGGAGCACGGGCACCGCCAGGGAAGCCGGGTCGGCGGTGATGGTCCACGCGGCAGCGAGCGTGCCCGCGAGGTGCATGAGCAGCTCCGGCCGCGAGACGGCGCTGGCGAACAGGGGCGCAGCGTCCACCGTGGGATCGTGGAAGCGCATGGGCGTCTGGGCCAGCAGCATCTGGCCCGGCGAGGGGTCGGGCCGGAGCGCGGCCAGGTTTTCGCGCATCCGCCGTTTGCGCGCGTCGTCGGCGTCCGCCTCGAAGAACGCCGCGCTCCGGGCGCCCAGGGCGTTCATGTCTCCGTGGGGCGGCGTGCCCACCGTGACGACGTGCGAGACCCGGTCCGGCAGCCGCCGGCCGCACTCGAGGGCTAGCATGCCCAGGATGGAGTGGCCGAGCAGGGCGACGCGGTCGACGCCGAGCGCGCCGCGTATCGCGTCGACGTCCTCGGCGAAGCGGTCGAAGGTCAGGTCCGCCGCGCGCCCCGTCGATCGTCCGCCTCCGCGCAGGTCGACGTAGACCATCGTCAGGTGGTCGGAGAGCCGCGGCGCCATCTGCCGCTCGTAGGGCGCGGTGCCGATCGCGCTCGGCACGAGGCAGACCGGGCCGCTGCCGTGAACGGTGCAGTACAGCTCCGCACCGTCGACCGTTACCGTCATCGTCGCTCCTCTCGGATGGAATCGAGGCACCGCGACACACGAAGCCGCGGGCGCACGCGCTACGCCCGGAACTCACGCGCGCTGGCGATCAGGGGTGAACTCGGACCGTGACGTCCTCGTAGGTCTGCAGGCCGCCGTCGTGGGCGATGCAGCGCAGCACGTAGGTGCCGGGCGCGCTGAAGGTGGCGCGCACCGTCCAGCGGTTCTCGGGCGGGATCGGCGGGGGCTCCCAGCCGGCCGACCAGGGAGAGCCGCCGCCGTCGCGGTAGTCCTCCCACACCTTCGTCTGCGGCGGGTCGAACGCGACCGGGGCGGGGCCGCGGTAGCGGATCCAGGACAGGCGCAGGCCGGTCGCGGCGAACAGCACGGAGCGGTTGCGCCCGATCCAGCGGTCGGGGATGGGCCGGCGCGAGGGCTTTCCGTCGTCGGTGGCGACGGCGCGGAGCGTCAGCGGCTCGCCGACCGCCGCCGTCAGCTCGCGGGCGGTCTCGATCGCAAGGGCCGGCGCCCGGTTGCCGACGGTGTCGGGCCGGAAGCCGCCCTGGCCGCCGCCGCCGAAGTTGGCCATGAGCACCGTGTCGTCGACGGCGTAGCCCTGCCGGAGCGTGCCGAACGCCTGCGCGGTCACGCCGTTGACGGTCAGGGTCCAGACCACCTCGCCCCGGCCGAAGTCGGCCGGCACCGGGACCCGGAAGACGAAGCGGTTGCGGCGCGGGAGGAAGTGCGTCGGCTGCCCGAGGTCGGGCCCGCCGGGATCGAGGAAGTTGTCCGGGCCGATCTCGATCACCGGCTGCTCCGCCCAGTTCCGGTTCAGGTAGCCGAACAGCAGGTCGAACGACCCGTCCGGCTTCTCCACGTACCCCTCGTAGACGGGCGTGATGCCCTGGCCGTGCTCGCGCCCGGGCTGCGCGGAGGCCGTGGCCGGCAGCAACAGCCCTGCGGCGGCCAGAAGGGTCGCGCAGGCGAGCACAGGCGCGGCGGAGGCCGGCCCCGTTGCGGGGGAGGTCTCCGCCGTTGCGGCAGCGGCGGTTGCAGCGCCTTCGGGCGTGGCGACGACGCGCGCAACGGCGCCTGCGCGGGGAGGCATGCTCCGCTCCATGCGACGACTACTGGTTGTTCGCCCGCGGTTCCGGCAGCTCCTCGAAGCCGCACAGCGGGCAGCCGAGCACGGTCTCTCCCTCGGCGAGGTCGAGCCGCTTGCGGCGCTCGGCCATCTCGGCCGCGAACTCCTCGTCGGTCAGGATGAACGCCGGCGCGATGACGAGCAGCATGTTGTCGATGGCCCGGTGGCCGAAGCCGGTCCAGTTGCGCGGATCGATGATGTTGGGGTTGGCCGCCGTGCTGTCGAAGTAGCCGATGCCGTGCAGGATCGTGCCCTTCGGCAGGAGCGGGGCCGCGTCGTCCTCGTAGCGGTAGTAGCGCAGCCAGTTGTGGTCGTAGCCGGCGCAGTTGAGCGTCTCGACGCGACCGGCCCAGATCGCCTCCATGCACATCCGGACGCCCGCCGCATGCATGTGCGGCGCGAACATCGTCAGCTTCACGTTGTCCTGCAGCGTCTGGTAGAAGTGGCGCACCTGCCCGTCCCGGTTCGGCAGGACGTCGATCTCGGCCGTGCCGAAGCCGATGCGCCCGATCCGCTTCGTCGGCTCGTAGCCGCGCGGGTGGAACTGGAAGGCAACCTCCAGGTGGGCGGTGGTGTCCTCGCCGTTCGAGTGCAGGTGGACGTTGCTCCACTGCAGCTGCGTGTTCCCCGGCAGGAGCCGGCCCGCCTCGGGATCGAACGAGAAGCCCCGCGGGTTGTTGCGCAGGTCGTGGATCGTCGGCCAGTCGCCGTTGTCGCGCCGCTCGCCCTCGTCGTCGATCAGCGCGAAGAAGGCATGGTGGTAGATGAACCGGCCGCCGATGGTGCGGGTGTTGTCGCCGACCTCCTTGACCTGCATCGTCTTCACGTAGCGGTCCTCGGTCAGTCCCGTCGCGACGGGCGGCAGCGCCCCCCACCAGTCGGGATCGTCGGCGGCCCGCGAGGCGGACGGCCCCACGACCACCAGGTCGGGCTCGCCCATCTCCCACTCGCCGGGGCCGGCGAAGGCGAGCGGCGGCGGCAGGTCCTCGGGGTTGCCGCGCGGCGCG
>JAPOWL010000374.1 GCA_026707615.1 Acidobacteriota bacterium
CCTGCGGCGCGCACGCCGGCGACCCCGGCGTCATGCTGTCGCCGGTCCGGCTGGCTCTCGAGGCGGGCGTCGCGGTCGGCGCCCATCCCGGATTCGGCGACCGCGCGGGCTTCGGGCGCCGCGAGATCGCCATGACGCCGCGCGAGGTCGAGGACCTCGTGCTGGTGCAGATCGGCGCGCTCGCCGCCGTCGCCCGCGCGGAGGGCGGCCGGCTGCGCCACGTGAAGGCCCACGGCGCCCTCTACAACATGGCGGCGCGGAACCGGGAGCTGGCCGGCGCGATCGCGCGCGCCACGGCGAGCGTCGACCCGGGTCTGGTCCTTTTCGGCCTCTCCGGCTCCGCCCTGATCGACGCGGGACGAGCCGCCGGGCTGCGCGTCGCGTCGGAGGTGTTCGCCGACCGCGCGTACACGGCCGCAGGCGCGCTCGCGGCCCGAGGGGAGCCGGGCGCGGTGATCGACGATGCCGCCCGCGTCCTGCAGCGGGCGCTGGGGATGGTCCGTGACGGAGCGGTCACGGCCGTGACGGGGGAGAGCGTGGCGCTGGCCGCCGACACCATCTGCGTCCACGGCGACACCCCGGGCGCGGCGGAGCTGGCCCGCCGGCTGCGCGCCGGGCTCGAGGCCGCCGGCGTCGACGTGCGGCCGGTCGTGGCCGGGTAGGAGTCGGCGCCGTGGAACGGCGGCCTCCCGCGGGAGGCGCAGGCTCCGGGCGGTAGCGGCGACGAACGGCGGGGGAGACGCCGGCGCGGCGTCGGCCGGCCCAGGAGCGTTCAATGGACGGTGTACGGCGCCGAGAGCCCGAATGGCGCGATCGCCGCATCGAACCGCTCGCCGCTCGCCGACACCATCTGGTACGTGCCGTGCATCGATCCGAACGGGGTGCCGAGGGGACAGATCGACGTGTACTCGAACGACTCGCCCGGGCCCAGGGTCGGCTGGCGGCCCACGACGCCGAGCCCCCGCACCTCCTGCACGGTGTTCGCCGCGTCGGTGATGATCCAGTGGCGGCTGATGAGCTGCACGGGGTCGTGGCGCTCGTTCGAGATGGTGACGGTGTAATGGAACTCCCAGCGCCTGCCCTGCGGCTGGGAGCGCTCGGGCGCGTAGCGGGTCGTCACCTCGATGCGGACGCCGTGCGTGACGGCCTGCGAGCCGGGAGCGGGGGTCGGGTCGTTGCCCACGCTTCAGATATACGACATTTTGGATGATCGCGGCCACTACGCTCCTCGGGGCCTACCGGGCCGGCTTCTTCCCGATGGCGGTCGCGGGGCGCATTCGCTGGTTCTCTCCCGTGCGCCGGGGGATCGTGCCGCTCGACGGCTTCCGCGCGTCGCGCCGCCTGCGCCGGACGGTGCGGGGAGGGCGGTTCGAGGTGAGCGTGAACCGCGCGTTCGCGGAGGTCATCGGGGCCTGCGCCTCCGGTCGCGGGCGGGATGGGAGCTGGATCAGCGCGGAGATCGAGGCGAGCTACCGCGGCCTGCACGAGGCGGGATTCGCGCATTCCGTCGAGACGTGGCGGGACGGCGCGCTCGTCGGCGGCCTCTACGGGGTGAGCCTGCGGGGGGCTTTCTTCGGCGAGTCGATGTTCCACCGCGCCACGGATGCCTCCAAGGTCGCGCTCTGTGCGCTCGTCGAGCGGCTGCGGGCGCGCGGGTACGAGCTGCTCGACGTGCAGTGGGTGACGCCGCACCTGGCGCGGCTCGGCGCGGTGGAGATCCCACGTGCGCGCTACCTCGGTCTGCTCAAGCGGGCGCTGCGGAAGGACTGCCGCTTCACCTGATCGAGCGCCCTTGCGGGCGCTTCGGGAGTCTGCGCGAGCACGGAGTCCGTGCGTCGCCGGTCTACGGTGCAGACTCCTGGTCTCCGGGGGCGGCCGGCGGCGGCAGGGCGCCGCGGCGCCCCGCCGAGCCGGTGGTAGGATGCCCACCGAGTGAAACGGATCATCGTCTGCGCCGCGCAGGTGCCCTTCGTGGCCGGCGGCGCGGAGGCGCTCACCCGCGATCTCGTCGATCGGCTCCGCCAGCGGGGGCACCGTGCCGAGGTCGTGGCCCTGCCGTTCGCCTGGCATCCGCGGCGCGAGATGCTCGCGAACGCCGCCGCCTGGCGCATGCTGAACCTGAGCTATGCCGGTCGGCATCCCGTGGACCTGGTGATCGCCACGCGTTTCCCGAGCTACTTCGTGCGGCATCCGAACAAGGTCACCTGGCTCATTCACCAGCACCGCCCGGCCTACGAGCTCTGCGGCACTCGCTACAGCGATTTCACGCACGACGACGCGGACGTCGGAGTGCGGGACTCCCTGTTCACCCTCGACCGCCGGATGCTGGCCGAGTCGCGCCGGATCTTCAGTATTTCCCGCAACGTCGCCGCGCGCCTGCGCAGGTTCACGGGCCTCCGGGCGACGCCGCTCCATCATCCGCCGCCCCTCGCCGGGCGGCTGGCGGCCGGGCCGCTGGGGGACTACGTGCTGTCGGTGGGGCGCCTGGAGTCGATCAAGCGCGTCGATCTCATCGTGCGCGCCATGCGGCACTTGCGGTCGCCGCTCCGCCTGGTGGTCGCGGGCGACGGGAGCGAGCGGCCGGCCATCGAGCGCCTGATCGCGGAGCTGGGACTCGGCGGCAGGGTGGAGCTGCGCCGCGAGGTGGACGCCGAAGAGCTGGTCGCGCTCTACGCCGGCGCCCTGGCCGTCGTCTATCCGCCCTACGACGAGGACTACGGCTACGTAACGCTCGAGGCGTTCCTCGCCCGTCGGCCGGTCGTGACGGCGGACGATTCCGGCGGTCCGCTGGAGTTCGTGACCCACGGCGTCACGGGATCGGTGTGCTCTCCGGACCCCGAGGCCCTCGCGGCGGCCGTGGACGAGCTGTCGGCGGACCGCGCACGGGCCTCCCGACTGGGCGCGGCGGGATTCGAGCGGGCTCACGCGATCACGTGGGACGGCGCCATCGACGCGCTGGTCGGCGCCGGCGACGGGGCGGCGGGCTGATGCGCCTCGCGTGGTTCTCGCCCCTCTCGCCCCGGTTGTCCGGGTTGGCCGCCTACAGCGCCGGCATCGTGGCCGCGCTGGCCCGCGGTTCCGATCTCGAGATCGACGTCTACGTCGGCGACGGCGACCCTGCGCACCTCGAGCCCCGGCTCGGCTCCGGGGTGGCGGTTCGCGCGGCCCACGACTTCGTCTGGCGGCGGCAGCGCCGCCCCTACGATCTCGCCGTCTACCAGCTCGCGAACGCCGCGTCCCACGCCTACATGATGGGCTACGTCGTCCGGTATCCGGGGCTCGCGGTCCTGCACGACACCGTGCTCCACGATGCGCGCCGCGCCCCCGGAGGGCCGGAGCCGAACCCCGGCGGGTACCGCGCCGAGCTGCGCTACGAACGGCCGGAGCTCCACGACGGTGTCGGCGGCATCGCCGGGCTTTCCGTTCCTCACCTGCTCGCCTCCTGGCCGCTGCTGCGGCCGATCCTCGAGACGGCGCGCCGCACGGCGGTGCACGACGGCGGGGTCGCCGACGAGCTCCGCCGTCGACACCCCGGATGCCGAATCGACGTGCTGCGCTTCGGCGTCGCCGGCCCCGACGAAGAGGGTCGGCCCGAAGCTCGCGGCCCGATCGTCTTCGCGGCGGTGGCGCACACCGCCCTCGTCGGCGGGATCGAGCGGACCCTGCGCGCCCTCCGGCGGGTGCGGCGCGAAGCGCCGGCCGCATTGCGCATCCTGGGCGCGGTGGAGAACGCTGCGCTTCTGGCCGCCAGGGTCCGGGCGGCCGGCGTCGAGGCCGGAGCCGTGACCCTGCCGTCGGCGACGCCGGCGGGAGACGCCTCGGGTCCCGATTCCCTGGCCGGCTCCGATGTCTGCGTGGCGTTGCAGGATCGCTCGGGGGAGGTGACCGATTCGTGGCTGCGGTGCCTGGCCGCGGCGCGGCCCACCATCGTGAGCGCCCGGGCGCGACACGCCGGCGTCCCGATGCTCGACCCGCGCTCGTGGCGGGATCTGCACGGCGGCTCCGAGGACGGAGTCGCCGTCGGCATCGAGCCTCGGCACGAGGAGGAGATGCTGTGGCTGGCGATGCGGCGCCTCGCGGTGGACGGCGACCTGCGCCGGACGCTGGGCGCACGCGCGCGATCGTGGTGGGAGGCGCGCAGCGGGAGACACGCCCGGATGGTCGAGGACTACCGCCGGCTCCTCCACGACGCGACCCGGGAGCCGCCGGAGGAGGCGGGTAGCCCGCCAGCGCACATGCGGTCGGACGGGATGGAGCTGGCGCGCCGGATCGCGGACGACTGCGGGCTTGTCGGCGACCCGTTCGGCTTGGGAGTGCGGGCCGCGGGGCGTTCGGTGCACGACCGGGAGGTCCTCCTGACGCCGGCAGAGCGCCCGCAAGGGGGCGACCCCGCCGCACGGGGCCTTCGTTGACCATGTTCACCCGCACCGTCCACAGCCGGGACCTCGAACGGCTACGGCACGAGCGTGAGGCGACGGACCTCGACTACAACGACGCATTGACGCGCCTCGATGCGGCGATTCGACCCCTGACGGGTCCGCCGGAGCCCGGCCCGGAGGCCGGTCCCGACGAGCTGGGGATGCTCGTTTCCCTTGCGGCCCGCGCCCCGGTTGCGCACGCGCCGCGGGAGCGGTTCTGGAGGCGGTGGTTGCGGAAGCTCGTGACGCCCGTCGTGCTCCCCGCCCTCGAGCGGCAGGCGGAGCTCAACCGGGCCTTGGTCGGCCATCTGACGCGGGCGGCGGCCGAACGGCGGGAGGAGCGCCGGGCGACCGAGCGCCTGCGCGGCTTTCTGGGCGACGAGCTCGACGCCCTCGCGAGCTTCCAGTCGCGCCTCGTGCAGTACGCCCAGCAGATCACGCCGTACATCGACACCCGGAACCGCGAGGCGGCGGCCCTCCTGCGTCGCATCACGGAGGACAGCACCGTGGCGTCGGCCGGGGTGGCCGCCGGCCTCGAGGCGGTGGCGGCGGCGCAGCGCGGGCTGGACGACTCGTTCGACCTGCTCCAGGCCTCGGTCCGCGTCATGAAGCGCGAGCTGCACCGCCTGCGCGCCGGATCCGCCGGCCCCGACGGCGCCGGCCCGGCGCCCGCGGCAGGGGACCGGGCATCCGGCCCCGCGGCCGCCGTCGACGCCGACGGCGAGGACGAGGCGTCGGCCTACGTTTCCTTCGAGGATGTGTTCCGGGGCGCGCCCGGCGACATCGCCGAACGCCAGCGTGCGTACCTCGACTGCTTCGCGGGCGCGTCGGACGTGCTCGACATCGGCTGCGGCCGCGGCGAGTTCCTGGAGCTGCTGCGCGAGCGCGGGATCGCGGCCCGCGGCATCGACACGAACCCCGAGATGGTGGCCCGCTGCGTCGAGCGCGGGCTCTCGGCGACCCGCGCGGATGCCCTGAGCCACCTGAGCGGACTGCCGGAGGAAGCGGTCGGCGGGATCTTCTCGGCCCAGGTGGTCGAGCATCTCGAGGCGGCCTATCTCGTGCGCCTGACGCAGGAGATGCACCGCGTCCTGCGACCGGGTGGCCGAGCCGTCGTGGAGACGATCAACCCGACCTCCTGGATCGCGTTCTTCAGCGCCTACCTGCGCGACATCACGCACCGGCAGCCGCTGCACCCGGATACCCTCGAGCATCTCCTGCGGGCGGCCGGGTTCCGGGACGTCCGGGTCGCCTACAGCTCGCCGCCGCCCGCGGCCGGCCGGCTGGAGCGCGTTGCGGTGGACCGGGCGCTCGCCGCCACGCCGGCGGGCGCCGCGGTCGTGGAGCTGGCCGAGGTGTTCAACCGCAACGTGGATCGGTTGAACGATCTGGTCTTCGCCGATCAGGACTACGCGGTGATTGCCACCCGCGGGACCTGATTCCGGGGCCCGCGGCGGGGAGATTCGCTCGCCGGTTGCGGCCCGCTACCGGCCCGTCACCCGCGTCCTGCATGCTGAAGAAGCTCGCCTCGCCCCGTGTCGTCCCTTACCGGGGCCGGAGCACGGACGGGGTGGGCGCGTGCCGCATCACC
>JAPOWL010000042.1 GCA_026707615.1 Acidobacteriota bacterium
CCGAAGCCGCCCGCCGGATGGAGATTCCGCTCAATCGGCTGAACGAGGTGATCCGGGGCAGACGAGGGATAACGGCGGATACGGCGCTACGGCTCGCGAAACTGCTGAACACCGACCCCGAGATCTGGATGAACCTCCAGAACCAGTGGGACCTCTGGCACGCGGCCCGCTCGGCCACGCGCGCCTCGTGAAGCGAAGCTGCTGACGTGCCCGGGAAGATCGCCGACCTGATCCGGGTCCACAGTACCATTTGCAGAACCCATGACGCTGACGCCCGGGACACGGATCGGCGCCTACGACGTCACCGGCCCGCTCGGGGCCGGCGGCATGGGTGAGGTGTACCGCGCCCGCGACACGAGGCTCGACCGCGACGTCGCGCTGAAGGTGCTGCCCGCGGCGTTCACCGCCGACCCGGACCGGCTGGCCCGCTTCGAGCGGGAGGCCCGCGTCCTCGCCTCGCTGAACCACCCGAACATCGCCCAGATTCACGGCCTCGAGGAAACCGGCGGCACGCGCGCGCTGGTCCTGGAGCTGGTCGAAGGCCCGACCCTGGCCGATCGTCTCGCCGCCGGTCCGATCCCGCTCGACGAGGCGCTGACCCTCGCGTGGCAGATCGCGTTCGCCCTGCAGGGCGCCCACGAAGCGGGCGTGGTCCACCGGGATCTGAAACCCGCCAACATCAAGGTGCGCGACGACGGGACCGTGAAGATCCTGGACTTCGGTCTCGCCAAGGCGCTCGAAACGGCGCCGGCAACGGCCCCCTCCCCCGCCGCCGATCCGTTGCAGTCGCCCACGCTCACCGCCTCGGTGACCCGGATGGGCGGCGGCCTCATCCTGGGGACGCCGGCCTACATGTCTCCCGAGCAGGCGGAGGGTCAGCCGGCCGACACGCGCAGCGACCTCTGGTCGTTCGGCGTCGTCCTCTACGAGATGCTGGCCGGCGAGCGCCTGTTCGCCGGGGAGACGGTGGCGCAGGTGCTGGCCCGGGTGATCGACCGCGACCTCGACCTGTCGGTGCTGTCACCGTCGACGCCGCGGCCTGTACGGCGGCTGCTCGGCCGCTGCCTCGAGCGCGACCGGCGGCGACGGATGCGGGACGCGGGCGAAGCGCTCAGCGACCTGGAGGCTGCGGTGTCCCCTTCGGAAGCGCTGCCGGAAGAGGCAGGCGCCGCCCCCTCGCCGTCAGCGCTGCACGGATGGCGGGCACGGACGGCCTGGGCAATCGGCGGCCTCGCAATCGGGTGCCTCCTGGCGGCCACGGCGCTCTGGACGCTCGCGCCCTCGCCCGAGCCGCCCGCGGTCCGGCGCCTGACCCTCGACCTGCCGTCTCCGATGGCGCGCGGCTCCGGGTTCGCCCTCTCGCCCGACGGTTCGACGCTGGCCTACGTCGGTCGCACCGCCGGCGGCCGAACGCGGCAGTTGATGGTCCGACACCTGAACGAGGCCGATGCCTGGGCGCTGGACGGCACGGAAGGCGCGCTCGATCCGTTCTTCTCGCCGGACGGGACCTGGATTGGTTTCTTCGCCGGCTCCGGCCCCCCTGGAGGGTCGGACCGGATCCAGTATCGCTGGACGCTCAAGAGAGTGCCGATTCGTGGGGGCGCGGCCGTGACGCTGGCCGACAACGTCCCGGCGCTGCGCGGAAGCTGGGGCGACGACGACCGCATCGTGATCGGCGGCCTGGGCGGCCTGCTGCGCATCCCGGCCACCGGCGGGCTGCCCGAGTCGGTGCTGACGCCGGGCGCCGTCCCCGACCTCGCCGTCTGCTCCGCGCCGCACGTGCTTCCGGGCTCCCGTGCCCTGCTGTTCACCGAGCTCTCGGCCACCGGCGACCCCCGCCTGCTGGCCGCGTCGCTGGCGGCGGCGGAATCGGAACCGCGAGTCGTGGCGACCGAGGTGGCGAACGCCACCTATGCGCCGACGGGCCACCTCCTGCTGCAACAGGCTCCCCGACCGCGGCCCGGAAGGCTCGGGGGCGGCGTCACGAGCCTGCTGGCAGCTCCGTTCGACACCGACCGGCTGGAGCTGACCGGTGCGGCGGTACCCGTCCTCCCGGACGCGGGGTTCAGTGCCTGGTCGACCGACGGCACCCTCGTCTACGCCCGCGGCGCCGGTGTCGATGTGGCCGAGACCCCGCGGACGCTGGTGTGGCTGGGTCGGGACGGCCGCGAGGAGCCGGTCCCGGCCGCGCCGCGCGCCTACAGCACTCCGCGCGTCTCGCCGTCCGGGGACCGGGTGGCGGTGGATGTCACGTCCGCCGACGGCACCGCGGTGGTCGTCATCCACGACCTCGCCCGAGAGGCATCGAATCCCCTCACCTTCGACGGCTGGAGCGTCAATCCCCTCTGGTCGCCGGACGGCCGGAGCGTGGTGTTCACGTCGATCGAGGAGGACGACTTCGGGTTGTTTCGGAAGTCGGCGGACGGCACGGGCAGGGCGGAGCCGCTGACGGTGGCCGCAAGCGCGAACCTGCAGATGGCGTCGGCGTGGGAGAGCACCTCCGACACGCTCCTCGTCACGCAGGCCGCCGGCATGACGGATGCGAACATTCACCGGCTGCCGCTCGACGGCGCCCGGGGCTCGGAGCCCCTGATCGCGACGGATTCCGTCGAGGTGCTGCCGGCCGTCTCGCCGGACGGCCGCTGGATCGCCTACCAGTCCAACGAGTCGGGCCGCTGGGCCGTCTACGTGCGGCCGTATCCGAACGTCGAGGACGGGAAGTGGCAGATGCCGGGGGGCATCGGCTTCTCGCCCGTCTGGTCACCGGACGGCCGCGAGCTGTTCTTCGTGTCCGCCGGCCCGGAGGGAAGGGGGATGATGGCGGTGGAGTACGCCTCCGACCCGACGTTCACGCCGTCCCGCCCGCGCCGCCTCTTCGCGCTCCCGAGCCGCGGCGACGCTGGCGGCATCCTGCGCCCGTGGGAGGTCGCCCGGGACGGCCGCCGCTTCCTCATGGTCAGGGACGAGGAAGGTGCGGCCGACCCCCGGGAGAGATTGTCGGAGCTGGTGTACGTCGGCAACTGGTTCACCCAGCTCGCCGAGCGGGTCCCGCTGCCCTGACGGCGGCCGCCGCCCGGCCCCGAACGATCGCGCAGCAGGAACTCGCGGCCACCCTCGACCGACGACCGTCAGCCGCCGCCCGGCCCGGGCAATCGCGCAGCAGGAGCTCGCGGCCGACCTCGACCGACGACCGTCAGCCGCCGCCCGGCGCCGAACGGTCCCGCAGCAGGAACTCGCGGCCGACCTTGACGGACGACCGGTCCCCGTAGGCGATGATGTCGGCCGCCGCGTAGGTCTCCGACCACCGCTCGGGCAGGTACGAGCCGGTGCCGACGGTGTCGATCGGCGCGCGGACCTCCCCCATCAGCCGGCACTTGGCGGGCCCGAAGCCCGAGCTGGCCACGATCTGCACGGCGCCGTGGCCCGCGGCGTCGAGCGCGTCGCGCAGGTGGAAGACCGCGGCGGCGCTGACGCCCGTCCCGACCAGCCAGCGCAGCTCCGTCTCCGTGCGGTAGGTGCGGATCGCCTCCGGGGCGTGGCGCTCGAGCACGGCATAGGAGCTCGCGGTATCGAGGCCCTCGACGAAGCGCCCGCCGTGGGTGTCGATCCGGACGGCGAGGCGGCCGGCGGCGGCCAGCTCCGGGAAGCGCGCCGCCACCGCGAGGCTGTCGCTCACCTCGCGCGCGTAGTAGTCGACCAGCACCGTCAGCGTGTCGTCCGGGAACGCCTCGTGGAACATCTCCGCGCTCCGGAGCGTGCTGCCGGCGTAGCCGACCAGCGCGTGGGGCATCGTCCCCAGCCCGGTCGGGAGGCCGAAGCGGCGGGACGTCGCGGCGGTGGACGTGCCGACGAAGCCCACCGCGCCCGTGGCGCGCCGGGCCGCGTCGGACCCGACCCGGGCCGCGCAGGCCATCATCTCGGCCATCTCCACCCCGGCGCAGTGGCGCGCGTCCATCGCGAGGAACGCGGTGCGCGGCATGTCGACCGACATCTGGTAGGCGTTGTAGGCCGCAACGCAGGGAGCGCCGATGCGTTGCAGGCAGATCGTCTCCAGCTCCACCAGGTGGGCGAAGGGCCCCGTCACGTAGAGCAGCGGCTCGCCGGCCCCTACCCGCGCCCCTTCCTCGTGGCGGCGATCGATCTCGAAGGCGGCGCCGCGCTCCCGGGCGGCCGACTCGAGCCAGGCAATCGCCAGTTGCAGGCAGACGACGACCGGCCGGCGCATGAAGATGGCGTAGGTCACCGGGCAGTCGCCGAAGCGCCGGACGATCTCCTTCGTGCGCCGGAAGTAGTGGTCGGTCTCGCCCGCGATGCGATCCTCGAAGCTGGCCATCCCGAGAGCTCGCCCGGCCCGAGGGTCGCTCACTCCGCGGGCCGCGCGTAGACCGACCGGCCCCGCGAGAAGGTCTCGACCACCCCGATGTGCTCGAGCTCCGCCGGGTCGACCGTGAGGGGGTTGCGCTCGAGGACGACGAGGTCCGCCTGCTTGCCGGGCGCAATCGAGCCCTTCACGTCCTCTTCGAAGTACTGGTACGCCGCCCCGAGCGTGACCGCGTGCAGCGCCTCGCGCACGGTCGCGCGCTGTTCCGGACCGAGGACGTGACCGCTGCGCGTCCGGCGGTTCACGGTGATCGACACCAGGCGCATGATGTCCGGCGGGACGACCGGCGCGTCGTTGTGGACGGTGAAGCGGACCCCGCGATCGATCGCCCAGCGGATCGGGCTGATCGCGTTGCCGCGCGCCTCGCCGAAGCTGCGCCGGTGCCAGTCGCCCCAGAAGAAGGCGTGGGCCGAGAAGAACGAGGGCACGGCTCCCAGCGCGGCCGCGCGGTCGAGCTGATCCGCCCGCATGAGCTGCGCATGGATGATCACCGACCGGTGGTCGGGCGGCGGGTCGATGCCGGCCACCGCCTCCTCGACCCCGTCCAGCATCAGGTCGATGGCGGCGTCGCCGTTGGCATGCACGAGGATCGGCACGCCCCGCCGGATCAGGTGCGCCGCCCCCGCGCGGTACAGGTCGGGGTCGGAGGTGCCGTAGGCGCGGTAGTCGGCCGGCGCGCCCGGCGGTCCCTCGTGGTACGGCTCGGTCACCCACGCCGTGCGGCCCTGCGGCGACCCGTCGAGGAACATCTTGACCCCGGCGACGCGCAGCCCGCCGCGGTAGTCGGCTTCGAGCGTGGCGCTCTCGGCGTCTTCCATGGTCCCGAAGCGCGGGAAGACGGCCACGTCGGCCGCGAACGGCTCGCGATCGGCCGCCGCCCGAAGCTGGCGAACCATGTCCGCCCCGGTGGCCCCGTCCTGGATCGTGGTCGTTCCGTAGCTCGTGTAGACGTCGATGGCGCGGCGGGCGAGGCCCTCCAGGTCGTCGGTGGGCCGGAACAGCCAGCTGCTTCCCACGAGCCCGCCCGCGGTCTCCTCGAGCACGCCGTCCGGCTCTCCGGTGTCGCCGACGCGGCGGATGTGGCCGCCGGGCGGGTCGGGGGTGTCGGCGGAGACGCCCGCCGCGCGGAGCGCCAGCGAGTTGGCGGTGCGCAGGTGTCCCGACACGTGGGTCAGCACGATGGGGTGCTCCGTCGAGGCCCGGTCGAGGTCGAAGCGCGTCGGGTGGCGGTTCTCGGCCAGCAGCGAGTCGTCGTAGCCGCCGCCGCTCACCATCTCGCCCGGCGGGATGTCGCGCTCGGCGATCCACGCCCGGATCCTGTCCACGATGTCGTCGATGTTCCGGACGTCGCCCACCGGGGGCGGATGGAGCGCGAGCGCGTCGAGCGTCATCCCGACGGCCAGGAAGTGCCCGTGCGCATCGATGAAGCCGGGGAGCAGCGCGCGCTCCCCCAGCTCGACCACGCGAGTCGCGTCGCCGCGGAGGGCCAGCACCTCGTCGCGCGGACCGGCGGCGGCGATCCTCTCGCCGCGCACCGCCACCGCCTCGACGGCCGGCCCGTCCGGCTCCATCGTGACGATGTGGTCGCCGACGAAGATCGTGTCCGCCGGAGCGCCGGCATCCGGCG
>JAPOWL010000057.1 GCA_026707615.1 Acidobacteriota bacterium
GCTCCTCCGCGGGCATCGTGTGCTGGAGGCTGTCGACCACGTGGTCGACGGTCGCGTTGGGCACCAGGATGGCGCCCCGCCAGTGGTGAATCCGGCCCTTGGGCACGTCGAGCCTCTCGCCCTGCGCGTCCCGCGTGTCCATCCGATCGATGACCGGCTCGCCGGCCAGCAGCGCGGCGCGCAGCCGCTCCGCGTCGGGAAGAAAGTCCTGGACGAGGAAGCGGTCGCCGTCCTCGACTTCTGCCGCGATGCGCCGCTCGGTGGCGGCGACGTAACGCTTCCACGCCTCGATCGTCTCCTGCTGGAGCTCCGCCCCGCGGAGCCCTGCGACGCCCGCGGCCACGAGGCCGACGACGAGCACCAGCCGAGTCAGCGGCGATCTTCGGGCGGCAGCATAGAGGGCAGCGAGCATGGGGCGGAGCCGTCTCCCCACCATGGTCGCACACGCGGCGAACGAAGCACACGGCAGGCGGAGCCATCAGGGGTGCCTGGCGGGGGAGGAGTCGGCGCCGGGGAACGGCACGGACGGGAGGAGGGCTGGTTGGGCACCGGGCGGAGCCGTCCGGCGACGCATGTAGGGCCAGGAGTCGGCGCCGTGGAACGGGGCGGACCCCGGAGCGTTGGCCGGGGTGGGCTACGATTCCGGACGGACAGCGGACCGCGCGGCCGCGCCGCCAACAGGGGAGCGTCGTGCACGTATCGATCGTCATCCCGGTGCTCAGGGACTCCGCGCAGCTCGAGGGGTTGCTGGCGGCGCTGACCGGGAGGGCGGACGACGCCGCGGTCGAGATCGTCGTGGCCAACGGCGACCCCGGCGACGGCGCGCTCGCCCGCCTGCAGGCGCGCCACCCGGCGGTGCGCTGGGTCGCCAGCCCGCCGGGGCGGGGCGGCCAGATGAACGCCGGGGCCGCCGCGGCGTCGGGACGCTGGCTGCTGTTCCTGCACGCCGACACGCGGCTCGACGAGCGGTGGCTCGACGCGCTGCGGCAGGCGGAGTCGTGCGGCGCGGTGGGCGGGGCGTTCCGCTTCACGCTCGATTCGCGCCGCCCCGCGGCGCGGCTGATCGAGCGGGGCGTGGCCTGGCGGACACGGTGGCTCGGCCTGCCCTACGGCGACCAGGGCCTGTTCGTGCGCCGCGACGTGTTCGAGGCGCTGGGCGGCTACCGGCCGTTCCCGCTGATGGAGGACGTCGACCTCGTCCGGCGCCTGCGCCGGCGCGGGAGGCTGCGGCTGTCCCCGCTCCCCATCCGTACCTCGGCGCGGCGCTGGGAGCGCGATGGCTGGCTGCGTCGCAGCTTGCGGAACCTGGTGCTGGTCGCCCTGTACTTCGGCGGCGTGCCGCCCCATCGACTGGCGCGCCGGTACGGTTCCCCGTCCGGGCCCCCAACGCCCGCGGCGCGGCGTTGCCGGCGTCCCTCGCGGGCGCAGCGCGGCCGGGTGGATGCCGCATGACGGAGCGCACGGGCCCCTTCCTGCCGCTGCTGGCGTGCGGCGTCACGCTGGCCGGCGCCCTCGCGGCGGCGAGCCGCCTCGAGGCACGGGAGGAAGCGGGTCTCTTCGTCTCCCTGATGATCGTGGCGGCGGGTGCGTACGTCGCTGCCCTCGGGATCGTGCGGCACGGTCCGCCGGCCGGACGAGGCTCCCTCGCGGCGTGCGTCGCCGTCGGCGTGGCCGCCCGCATCGTGGTGGCCGGCGGGGCGCCGCTGGTCTCCGACGACGTGTACCGCTACCTCTGGGACGGCCGCGTCCAGCAGCTCGGGCTGAGCCCCTACGAGACGGTGCCGGAGGATCCGGCCCTGGCCGGCTTGCATACCGCGGCCACGCGGCGAATCGACCCGACCAGCGCCGTCCTGCCGTCGATCTACCCGCCGCTGGCCCAGCGCTTCTTCCTGGCCGTGACCGCGTTCGACGACTCGGTGGCCGCGATGGTGGCCGCCGTCGTCCTCTGCGACCTGCTGACGCTGGCGCTGGTGTGGCGCTGGCTGGTCGCGACGGGGCGGAGCCCCTGGTGGGCGCTCGCCTACGGCTGGCACCCCCTCGTGGTCCTCGAGTCGGCGGCCGGGGCCCACGTCGACGTGGTCGGCACGATGCTCGTCGTGGCCGGCGCGCTGGCGCTGGCGCAGCGCCGATCGCTGGCCGCGGCACTGGCCGTCGCCGGAGCCGTCGCGGTGAAGTTCCTGCCCCTGGTGCTGTTGCCGCTGCGGTGGCGGCGGGTCCGTCTCCGGCACGCCGCGCTGGCCGGAGCCGCCGTGGCCCTCCTCTACCTGCCCTTCGTGCAGCCGGACGGCCTGCTCCCCATCGGGTCGCTGGCCACCTACGCGGCAGGGTGGCGCTTCAACGGTCCGCTGTTCCGCGGGCTCGCGTCCTGGATCGGGGTGCCCGGAGCCGTCGCGGCGGCGATCGGGGCCGGTCTGGCCGTGGCCGTGGCGGCGCGCCGGCGGCTGGCGCGGGACGACCCGGCCGCCTGGGCGTGGCCTCTCGGGGCCACCGTGGCGTTCCTCCCGGCCGTCTATCCGTGGTACCTGCTGTGGACGACGCCGTTCCTGATCGCGCGGGCCGTCGCGCCCCTCGCCGCCTGGACGCTGGCGGTGCCGCTCACGTATCTCGTGTGGACGCGGCAACTCGCCGGGCAGGGCTGGTTCCTGCCCGCGTGGGTGGAGCCGGTCGAGTACGGGCTCGTGGCGGCCGTGGCGGCGTGGATCTGCCTCCCCGCGCGTGGCGCGGCGCCTATTGACAAGCGCGGCCCCGCGGGGCGACCATCGAGTCGGCGGTCGTGATCGGTTCCGCGGCCTCGGTCCACGAACAGAGGAAAGTCGAATGCTGATCAAGCAGGCGCCGGACATTCGGTCGTCCGAGATCACACCGGAGCACGTCTACTACAACCGGCGGCAGTTCATCGGCGCCTCGGGGGCGGCGCTCGGCGCGGCCGGCGCCGCGCTGCTGGGCGGATCGGGCGGCGTGCAGGCCGCGCCGCAGGAGGACATCCCGAACCTCACCCCGAGCCCGTTCAGCACCGACGAGCGGCTGAACTCCTTCGAGGAGATCACGAGCTACAACAACTTCTACGAGTTCGGCCTCGACAAGGAAGACCCGAAGCGCTACGCGCACGAGCTGACCGTCGAGCCGTGGAGCGTGCGGGTCGAGGGGCACATCAACCGGCCGGCTGCCGACTACACGCTCGAGGACATCCTGCAGCCCCACCCGCTCGAGGAGCGCATCTACCGCCTGCGCTGCGTCGAGGCGTGGTCGATGGTGGTGCCGTGGGTCGGGTTCCCGCTCGCCGATCTGGTCCGGCGCTTCGAGCCGACATCGCGCGCCCGCTACGTCCGGTTCGAGACGCTGTACCGCCCCGAGGAGTTCCGGGGGCAGCGCCGGCGCAACCTCACCTATCCCTACGTCGAGGGGTTGCGCATGGACGAGGCGCTCAATCCGCTGGCGATTCTCGTCGTCGGCCTCTACGGCAAGACGCTCCTCAACCAGAACGGAGCCCCGCTCCGCCTCATGGTGCCGTGGAAGTACGGCTTCAAGAGCCTCAAGTCGATCGTCAAGATCGAGTTCGTCGAGGAGCAGCCGCGCAACACGTGGAACGTGGAGATCCCGCACGAGTACGGCTTCTATGCCAACGTGAACCCCGAGGTGAACCACCCGCGCTGGTCGCAGGCGACGGAGCGCCGGATCGGGAGCTTCTTCCGCCAGCGGACGCAGATGTTCAACGGCTACGGCGACCAGGTGGCCCACATGTACGCCGGGATGGACCTCGCGGCGAACTACTGAGCCGTCGGCAGGGCCGGCCGCAACCGCCGGGCCGAGGGCGGACCGGTCCCGCCGCACGGGTCGCGAAGGATGGCAACAGGGTCAGTGGTTCGTCGCGCGAAGCCGTTCGTATTCCTTGCCTGCCTGACGCCGGCGCTGCTGCTCGGCTGGGACGCCTTCACCGGCGGCCTCGGCGTCAACCCGATCGAGGACATCACCCACCGGACGGGCAACTGGGCGCTCCGGCTGCTCCTCGCGACGCTGGCCGTCACGCCGATTCGCCGGCTGGCCGGCTGGCAGCCCGTCATCCGCTTCCGGCGGATGCTCGGCCTGTTCGCCTTCTTCTACGCGACGCTGCACTTCTCGACCTACCTCGTCTTCGATCACTTCTTCGACCTGCTGCTCATCCTCGATGACGTGGCCGAGCGCAGGTACGTGACGGCCGGGTTCGTGGGCTTCGTCCTGATGATCCCGCTCGCCGTGACGTCGACCCGGGGCTGGATCCGGCGGCTCGGCCGCCGCTGGACCGCGCTGCACCGCCTGGTCTACGTGAGCGCCGCGGCTGGCGTCGTGCACTTTCTGTGGCTGGTCAAGATCGACCTCGTCGAGCCGCTCATCTACGCCGCGATTCTGGCCGTCCTGCTCGGGGCGCGCGCGCTGCGGCGGTTCATCGGGCAGGACCGGCCGGCTCATGCGGAAGCGGGGGGCGCCGCGCAGCCCACGGCTCGGTAACCCGGAACGACGCGAGGTCCGGCCGTCGCCTACGCCGCCGCGTCGGCCGGCGACCCGTCAGAGCCCGTGCGCAGATACCCACGCCCGCTCGCGTCACAGCACGGCGCGCTCCCGTCCGGCCCGGTGCGCGGCGAGGGCGACCAGGGGCTCGGGCGCGCCGCGGCCGGCGAGCCGCTTCGCGACGTAGGCGCCGACGGCCGGGCCGAGCTTGAAGCCGTGTCCCGACCCTCCCCCCGCCAGCCACACGTTCGCATGCGCCGGATGGCGGTCGATCAGGAGATCGCCGCTGGGGGTGTTGGCGTACTGGCAGACGCGCGCCTCGACGAGCGGTGCCTCGCCGAGTCCCGGCAGCCGCGCCCTGGCGACCTCCCGGGCCGCGGCGATGCCTTCCGGCGACGGCGCGCGATCGCCGCGGTCGGGATCGAAGGGCGGTCCGAGGGCGGTCAACGCGACCTTGACGCCGCGGCCCTCGATGTCCGGCAACCCGTAGGCGCCGCCGGGGAAGTCGATCCAGGCCGGCAGGGCCGGCGGTGCGAAGCGGCGGTCCCCGGCCGGCGTTCCGAAAAAGAAGATCTCCTGGCGCGTCGTGCGGACGAGCGGGCCGAGGAGTTCCGGGAAGAGCCGCGGCAGCCAGGGCCCGCAGGCGAAGACGAGCGATCCCGCCGTCAGGCGCGTTCCATCGCCGAGGCGCACCCCGGCCGCGCCGGTGAGAGGCTCGATGCCGCTCGGATCGACGAGCGCGCGACGGTAGTCGACGCCGTGCCGCCGCGCCTCGTCGACCACCGCGCGCACCGCCCGCCGCGCGAGCAGGACGCCGCTCCGGGGCTCGAGCACGCCGTGGGTGATGCCGGCGAGGTCGAGCTGCGGGAACCGGGCCCGGAGCTCCGCGGGGGTGAGGGGCTCGGTCTCCACGCCCAGCGTCGCGAGGGTGCGGGCGGAGCCCGCGACGTGGGGATCGTCGTCGCGGCCGAGCCAGAGGACGCCCGTTTCGCGAAACAGCTCCGGCCGCCCGGCCTCCGCCAGCAGCTCCCTCCACCGCGGCAGCGATGCGTGCGCCCAGCGCGAGTAGAGCGCGCGGTCGCCGTAGCCGCGGCGGATGATGCGCGACTCGCCGCCCGAGCTGGCCCTCGAATGACCGGCGCCGAACGCATCCACGAGGGTGACCGAACGGCCTTCCCGGCGCAGGTGCCACGCCGTCCAGGCGCCGAACGAGCCGGCACCGATCACGAGGACGTCCGGGGAGCGTGCCATGGCGACGATGATAGCGGGCAGGAGCGCCGGGCGGAGGGCGCAGCGCGACCTGGCGGTCGCGGCGACGAACGAACGGAGGGCCAGGAGTCTGCGCGGCAGAGCGGGGCGGACTCCTGAAGGATTGGGTTGGGCGCCGGGCGGAGGCCGCAGCGCGACCTGGGAGCTTGCGCCGCAGAACGCCAACGGAGTGCGTGCCGCGGCGCAAGCTCCTGGAACGGTGGGGGCTGGGGCCGACCCGGAGCCTGCGACGGGTTGGCGGCGCT
>JAPOWL010000386.1 GCA_026707615.1 Acidobacteriota bacterium
CCCGCGGCCCCGGGCCTCGTCCGCCGGGGCGGTGCCGAGGAATCCGTCGATCCGCGCCGCGAGCCTCGCGGGGTGGAGGGCCCGCGATCGCGCGGTGCGAGCCGGCCCGGACTGCCGGGGCGGGGCGGCCGGCGGCTCCGCCCCGGTCGGGGCCGGCCGCAACTCGTACGCCAGCCGCTTGACGTTCAACAGGTGCCGCGGCGAGATGTTGTCGGACGTGATGTTGCCGCCGAGCCCTCCGCAGCCGAGAGTCAGCGCGGGATCGAGGCCTGTCGTCATCCCGATCGAGCCGTGCGTGGTCGGGCTGTTGACGACGATGCGGAAGGCCGGCTTCTCTAACCCGAACTCGAGGATCACGGCGTCGTTCCGCGAATGGATGGCCATCGTGTGGCCCATGCCGCCGTAGCGGAGGATCTCCTTGCACCGCTCGCACGCCGCGCGCCAGTCCGCGACTTCGTAGAAGGCGAGCACCGGGCACAGCTTCTCGATCGAGAGGGGGTGATCGCGGCCGACGCCGGAGAGCGGAGCGAGGAGCACGCGCGTCCCGGGCGGCGCGTCGATGCCCGCCCGGCGCGCGATCTCGAGCGCCGGACGGCCGACCAGGTCGGGACTGGGCAGCCGCTGCGGAGTGACGAGGGCGGCGGCCACCGCGGCTCGCTCCGCCTCGTTCAGGAAGTGACCGCCGGCGGCCCGGAACGTGCGACGCACCTCCTCGGCGATGGCCGCGTCCGCGATCACGGCGTTCTCGGAAGAGCAGAGCAGGCCGTTGTCGAAGGTCTTGCCGGCGACGATGTCGCGCACCGCCTTCCCGACGTCGGCGGAGCGCTCGATGTAGGCGGGCGCATTCCCCGGTCCGACCCCGTACGCCGGCTTGCCCGCGGAATAGGCCGCCCGCACCAGGCCGAGGCCTCCGGTCGCGAGGATTACGGCGATCTCCCGCTGGCGCATGAGGGCCTGCGTGCCGGCCACGGTGACCGTCGTGAGCCAGGAGATCGAGCCCTCGGGGGCGCCGGCGTCTCGCGCCGCCGCCGCCAGGATCTCGGCGGTGCGCGTAATGCAGCTCCGGGCGGCCGGATGCGGGCTGAGCACGATCGAGCAACGCGCCTTGAGGGCAATCAGCAGCTTGTAGATGGCGGTCGACGTGGGATTGGTCGACGGCACGATCGCCGCGACCGGGCCGAACGGCTCCGCGATTTCGACGACGCGGCGTTCCGCGTGGCGGGCGATCACGCCGACCGTCGTCATCGGGCGGATGAAGGCGTGGACGTCGCGCGCGGCGAAGAGGTTCTTCCGGACCTTGTCGGCCACGACCCCGTAGCCGGTCTCGTCGACCGCGGCCGCGGCCAGCGCCTCGGCGTGATCGGCCGCGGCGAGAGCCATCGCGTCGACGATGGCGTCGGTCCGCGCCTGGGAGAGCTCTCCGAGGACACGCTGGGCACCCGCCGCGCGGGCCGCCTGTCGAGCCGCATCCGCTACGGAGCGGGCATCGCCGTCCGCGCCTTCCGTTGCGTCGACCATCGAGCGAGTGGGGATCCGCGAGGTTGCGCCGGCCGGCTCAACCCTCCCGCGGAGCGCTCGGCAGCATCGACTCGACCTCGTCGTGCGGCCGCGGAATGACGTGGACCGAGACGAGCTCTCCGACCCGCCGCGCCGCCGCGGCGCCGGCGTCGGAGGCCGCCTTGACGGCGCCGACGTCACCGCGCACGAGCACGGACACGGAGCCGGCTCCGATGTACTCCTTGCCGATGAGCACGACGTTGGCCGCCTTCACCATGGCGTCGGCGGCCTCGACCGAGCCGACCAGACCCTTCGTCTCCACGAGGCCTAGCGCTTCACGGGACATGGCGGTACGCTGGATCGGACGGGCCCGTTTCGTGCTCCTGGGTGCGCGAACCACGGTACTATAACGACATGATCGCCGCAAACGAGCCCGCTCGGCGTCGGCCTCGGGCAGGGGGACGGGTGGTGCGCGGCCTGGCCCCCCTGGGCCTCGCCCTTCTCGCAGGTTGGGTGCTGCCCGCGGCGTGCGCGAATCCCCCGCCTCCGGTGGCGACGCCGGCCCTGGGCATGGACCGGACCGCGGTCCCCCTGGGCGGTCCGCTGGCGCTCACCATACGCTTCGACGCCGCCCCCGACCTTGCGCCCATCGCCGACGGCTTCCGGGTCCTGCTGCACTTCCTCGATCCGGACGGCGCCCTGCTGTGGGCCGACGATCACGATCCACCCCGGCCGGTCGCGGAGTGGCAGCCGGGCGAGCGGGTCGAGTACGAGCGTCGCACCGTCGTCCCGATGTACCCCTACATCGGCGAGGTCACGGTTGCGCTCGGGCTCTACGCGGCGGACTCCGGCGAGCGGCTCTCGCTCGCCGGCAGCGAGGTGGGCGACCGCACGTATCGGGTAGCCACCCTCACGCTGGAGCCGCAACCCGAGACCGCCTTCCTGGCGTACGGCGAGGGATGGTACCGGTCCGAGATCGCCGGCGACGCGAGCTGGCGCTGGACGGCCGGCAGGGCGGTCGTCAGCTTCCGGAACCCGCGGTCGGACGTCGCGCTCGCGATGGAGCTCAGCGGGCGGGCCGGCGCCGCGGGCGAGCGGCAGCGCGTGTCGCTGACGATCGACGAGCGCCCCGTGCACGGGTTCGAGCTCGATGGACGGGGCCCGACCCTCGTGCGGCAGCGCCTGAGCGCGGGCGATCTCGGCGCGGAGGACATCGTCGAGCTGACGCTCGACGTCGACCCGACATTCGTGCCGGCGGAGCGCGATCCACGCTCCACCGACACCCGCGAGCTGGGCGTGCAGGTCTTCTATCTCTTCGTCGAACCGCACTGAGCGACGCGTCCCGGTGACCGCCGCGGCCATGGAGTTCCGCTGTCGACTCGGCACCGCCACCGGCGAGATCCTCGATGGGACCTACACGGCCGAGACCGAGGCGCAACTGCGCCGCGACCTCGAGGAGAAGGGCCTCTGCGTCCTCTCGGTACGCAGGCGGGGTCTGTCGGGACTGCCCGCGCTCCAGCTTCCACGCCGCCGGCGGGTGGCGTCGCGGGAGTTCATCGTCTTCAACCAGGAGCTCGCGGCGCTGCTGCGGGCGGGAATGCCCCTCGTCCAGTCGCTCGACATCGTTCGCCAGCGGGTCGAGAATCCGGGCTTCAAGGCGGTGCTCGACGACGTGTACGAGCGGGTGCGCAGCGGGGCGGCGCTCTCCACGGCGTTCGAAGCGCAGGGGGACCTGTTTCCCGGCGTGTACACCGCGTCCGTCCTGGCCGGCGAGCAGAGCGGCGGCCTCGAGGAGGTGCTGCGACGCTACATCGCCTACGCGCGTGTCATCAGCGGCGTCCGCCGCCGGACGATATCGGCGCTCGTCTATCCGGGCATCCTGCTCCTGCTGTCCCTGCTGGTCGTTGCCGTCATCGTGCTGCAGGTCGTGCCCGAGTTCGGCGACTTCTACGCGGGCATGGGCGCCGAGCTGCCGCTCGCGACACGCGTGCTGATGGGCGTGTCCACGACCCTGCGCGAGACCTGGCTCGCGGCCCTCGCGGCCACGGCTGCCGTCGCGGGCGCGCTGTGGCGCTGGCTTGCGCTTCCGGGCCGGCGCACCCTGCTCGACCGCTTGGTCCTGCGCGTCCCCGCCGTCGGATCCCTCGCGCGCAAGTTCGCCACCTCGCAGCTCGCCCGGACCCTCGCGACGCTGCTCGGCGGCGGCATCCCCCTGGTGGGCGCGCTCGACGTCGCCGCGCGGTCCATCGGCAACCGGCATGTGGCGGAGCAGGTGGCGGAGGTGTCGCGCGAGGTCCGCGAGGGGCGCTCGCTGGCCGACTCGATGACGGCTCGCGGGGTGTTTCCGCCGGTCGCGGTACGGCTGGTCGAGGTCGGCGAGTCGAGCGGAGCGCTCCGGGACATGCTGAACAGCGCGGCCGACTTCTTCGACGAGGAGATCGAGACGACCCTCTCCCGCTTCATGACCCTGATCGAGCCCGTTCTCCTCGTCGTCATGGGCGTGGTGATCGCGGCGCTGCTTCTCGCGCTCTACTGGCCGATGCTGCAGCTCGGGAGCGTGGTGCAATGAGTCGGGCGGAGACGGGCGACGGAGCGGCGCCGGCGGCGGACGCGCCGACGACCGATGCCGTGGCGGGCGCGGGGGCCGAGCTCGAGCAGGCCCGGCGCCTCGCGGAGCGCTACGGCCTCGACTTCGTCGACCTGACGCGCCTGCGCATCGATCAGGACCTGCTGCGAACGATCCCGGCCGAGCTGATGCTGAGCTACGGCTTCGTACCCTGCCGGCGAGAAGGGGAGTCACTGGTCATCGCCGTCTCCGATCCGACCGACCTGCCGCGGATCGACGAGCTGGCCCTGCTCCTCGGCTCGCCCATCATCGCAAGCGTGTCCACGCCGTCCGCGATCCGGTCGATCCTGACGCGAAGCGAGGGCTCGCAACGCGTGCTCGACGAGGCCACCGAGGGTTTCGCACTGCAGTTGCTGCGCGAGGAGGAGCCGGGCGACGAGAGCCTGACGGTGGAGCGCCTGACGGCGGACGCGAGCCCGGTCATCCGGCTCGTCAACTCGATGATCTACACGGCGATCCAGCGGCGGGCGAGCGACATCCACGTCGAGACGCAGGACGACGCCGTGCACGTGAAGTACCGCATCGACGGCGTCCTGCAGGCGGCCATGCAGCCGATCGACCGGCAGCACCAGGGCGCCCTGCTGTCGCGCATCAAGGTGATGGCGGAGCTCGACATCGCCGAGAGGCGCGTCCCGCAGGACGGTCGCTTCCGCCTGCGCATGCCCGGCAAGACCGTCGACTTCCGCGTCTCGGTCATGCCCAGCGTGCACGGCGAGGACGCCGTGATCCGCATCCTCGACAAGCAGTCGATCAGCGAGCAGTTCAGCGAGCTCACGCTCGACGTCGTCGGCTTCGCGGAGGACGAGCTCCGCCGCTTCCGGCGCTACATCGCCGAGCCGTACGGCATGGTGCTGGTGACCGGACCGACCGGCAGCGGCAAGACCACCACCCTGTACGCGGCCCTGTCGGAGATTAACTCGCCGGAGGACAAGATCATCACCATCGAGGATCCGGTCGAGTACCAGCTGAAGGGCATCACGCAGATTCCGATCAACGAGCGCAAGGGCCTCACCTTCGCGCGCGGGCTCCGTTCCATCCTGCGGCACGACCCGGACAAGATCATGGTCGGGGAGATCCGCGATCCGGAGACGGCGCAGATCGCGATCCAGTCGGCGCTGACCGGGCATCTCGTCTTCACGACCGTCCACGCCAACAACGTGGTCGACGTGCTGGGACGCTTCCTCAACATGGGGGTCGAGGCGTACCAGTTCGTCTCGGCCCTCAACTGCGTGCTGGCGCAGAGGCTGGTGCGAACGATCTGCCGGCACTGCCGCCGGCCCGTCGACATCCCGGCGCGTCAGCTCGCCGAATCGGCCATCGATCCCGGCCTCGTCGGGGGGCGGCCGTTCTACGAGGGGGGCGGCTGCGTGGAGTGCGGGGGGACCGGCTACCGTGGCCGAACCGCCATCTGCGAGCTCCTGGACCTCAGCGACCGCATCCGCGAGATGATCCTCGATCGGCGTCCGGCGTCCGAGATCAGGCGGGCCGCCCGGGACGAGGGGATGCGCTTCCTCCGGGAGGCGGCGGTGGAGCAGGTGCTGCGGGGAACGACGACGCTCCGCGAGATCAACAAGGTGACGTTCGTTGAATAGGGCCGCAGTCCGGCTGGCCGCACTGCTGTCGACGCCCGGCCCGTCGGCCGCCGTTGCGCTGAGTGCGGATTCGGTGGACGCCGTGCAGGTGGCGTGGACCGGCGACGGGCCGGCGATCACGGGGCGCGCGCATGGTCCGCTCCGTCCCGGAATCGTGACGCCGGGCGTGACCGGCACGAACGTGTCGGACGCAGCGGCCGCGGCGGAGGTGCTCGGCAACGTCCTGCAACGGCTCCCGCGGCGCCCGTCGCGCGTCGCGCTCGCGATCCCGGACAGTGCGG
>JAPOWL010000163.1 GCA_026707615.1 Acidobacteriota bacterium
GGGCCGGCGGCTGGGCCGCCGCCCTCGACGAGGTGATGGACCGGGCGGCGGGCCGGGTGGCGACCGTCATCGAGGATCTGGCCACCGTCGTGATGGAAGAGGACTACAACCAGGTCTACTTCTCCACGGAGCGGCGCAGCGGCCCGTCACGCAGCCACCTGCGCTCGGACTTCCTCCAGGTGCGGTTGGCCGGCTCCGAGGAGCTGACCGGATTCCGCGACGTCATCGAGTACAACGGTCAGCGGGTGCGCGACCGAGAGAACCGTCTGGCCGAGCTGTTCCTTGGCACGCACGAGACGGCGATGGACCAGCTCCGCAGCATCACGGAGGAGAACGCCCGCTACAACGTGGGGTCGACGCATCGGACCTTCAACGTCCCGACCTTCGGCCTGTTCGGCCTCCACCCCGCGAACACGGGGCGCTTCGACTTCGAAAAGCGGCGCGAAGGCTGCCGGGGCCTGGACGAGGCTTGGGAGGTTCGCTTCGAGGAGGTCGCGTCGCCGACGATGACGAGGGGCTACGGCGGAATCGACCTCCCGGCCCGGGGCCACGTGTGCGTGGACCCCGAGACCGGTGACGTGTACGAGACCGAGATCGAGCTTCGGCACCCGGCCGTGGAGGGGCGACCCGAAACCGAGGCGCGGGCGACCGTGACGTTCGGGCGCGAGCCGGAGACCGGGCTGTGGGCGCCGCTCGAGATGCGGGAGCGGTACGAGGAGCGCGGCGGGGGGAGAATGAACGGCACCGCCCGCTACTCCGACTTCCGGCGCTTCGCGGTCGCGGTGGACGAGGACTGGACCGAGGAGCCCGAGCCGAAGTAGGGGTCGGCGCCGTCCGTCGACCAGCGGTGGGCTGGGTCGCCGCCCGCTTTCCGAAGGGGGTCGGCGGTCTCCGCCGGAGGCGGCATGCGGATGATCCGGCGGTCGGCAGCAGCCGTAACCGGGCGGAGTGGGGAGCGGAGTTCATGCAGGAACGCCAGGCGACGATCCGCGGCATTGGTGTCGGAGTGCGCGGGAGCGTGCCGGCCTTGCCGGTCGTGTTTCTGGCCGCTGCACCCCTGGCGGCCGTGCTCGCAGGGGCTGCGAGCCTGATGGCCGCGCCCCCGGCGGCGGGCGCCGAGGCGGACGGCCCGCGCCTCATCGAGGCCGTCCGGGCGGAGGACACCGAGTCCGTCGTCGCGCTGCTCGACCGGGGAGCCGACGCGCGCACGGCGCAGCCCGACGGAGCCACGGCGCTCCACTGGGCCAGCTACCGGGACGCCGTAGACCTCGCCGACCTCCTCCTTGCCGCCGGCGGCGACGTCGACGCGGCGAACGACTACGGCATCACCCCGCTCGCGCTCGCCTGCGAGAACGGCTCGGCGCCCATGGTGCGCCGGCTGCTGGCGGCGGGTGCGGATCCGAACGCCGCCCGCGCGACGGGCGAGACGCCGCTCATGACCTGTGCGCGGACCGGAAGCCTCGACGCGGTGCAGGCGCTGCTGGCGAGCGCTGCGGATCCGAACGCTGCAGAGTCGTGGCGCGGGCAGACGGCGCTGATGTGGGCGGCAGGGGAGGGACACACCCCGGTGGCCCGCGCTCTCGTGGCGCACGGCGCCGACGTCCGGGCGCGATCCGCGGCGGGCTTCACGCCGCTCCTGATCGCGGCCCGCGAGGACCGGCCGGCGCTGGCGCGGCTGCTCCTGGACGCGGGCGCCGAGGTGAACGCCCCGGCCCCCGACGGGCTGACGCCGCTCCTCGTCGCGACGTTGCGCGGCCACTCCGCCCTGGCCATCACCCTCCTGGAGCGGGGAGCCGACCCGAACGCCGGCGCTGCCGGTTACACGGCGCTCCACTGGGCGTCCGGCTCCTGGCACACGGAGCTGACCGGCAGCCTGCGCGGCATCGCCACGGAGCGCGACGAAGAATGGCAGTCCCTGAATGGCGTCGGGGTGGGCCGGCTCGTGCTCGTCGAGGCCCTCCTCGAACACGGCGCGGATCCCGACGCGCGCCTCGCGGCCCACCCGCCGCAGTTCGGCTTCGCCAGCCAGCGCTTCCGCGTCAGCCTGGCGGGCGCCACGCCGTTCCTGCTCGCCGCCATGGACGGGAACCTCGCCGTGATGCGGGCGCTGGCGGCGGCGGGAGCCGATCTGCACCTGCCGACGGAGCAGGGGACGACGCCGCTGATGCTGGCGTCGGGCCTCGGGCGGGTCCCGGCCGAGACCCGCGTCACGGAAGGGGAGAGTCTGGAGGCGGTCGGGTTCCTGCTGGAGCGCGGGGCCGAGATCAACGCGGCCAACGGCGACGGCCGGACGGCGCTGCACGGGGCGGCCCACGTGCGTTCCGACGCGCTCGTGCAGCTCCTGGTCGATCACGGGGCGGAGGTCCGGGCCGGCGATCGGCGCGGCATCACGCCGCTGATGATTGCCGAGGGCGGCGGGCACATTCTCCTGCCCGGCCTCGGCGGGGGAAGCACGGCCGATCTGCTCCGGGCGCTCGGCGGGGGCGAGGGCGGGGCCGACCTCATCGGCCGCTTCGACGAGGGACCGATCCGCTAGGAGTCTGACGATGGCAACGCGGATCGCAGGAACGGACAGGCGGGGCATGGCGGATGCCGGACGCACGTTCCGGCCGGAGGTCGCCGTGCTTTCGCGCCTCGCGCTCGGGCTGGGGGTCGCGGCCGCGCTGGGAGCGGGCGCGGTCTCTTCGGCGGCTGCCCAGCCGGCCGCGCCGGGCGACCCGGCCGCCGTACGGGAGGCGGCGCCAACCGCCCCCGACGAGCACGACGCGTACCGGGCCGTCCTCGATCGCTACTGCGTCGCCTGCCACAACGAGCGGACGCTCACCGCCAGCCTCGCGCTCGACGCCGTGGACATCGCGCACGTCGGCGACGCGGCGGAGGTGTGGGAGAAGGTCCTCGAGAAGCTGCGGACGCGGGCGATGCCGCCCCCGCGGCGCCCCCGGCCGGCGGACGAGACGTACGACCGCTTCGTCGGCTGGCTGGAAACCGAGCTCGACGGCGCCGCCGCGGCCCGCCCCGACCCGGGCCGGCCGACCATTCACCGCCTCAACCGTCTGGAGTACGCGAACGCGGTCCGCGATCTGCTCGGCCTGACCGTCGACGTCGACGCCATGCTGCCGGCCGACGACCTCGCCTACGGCTTCGACAACAACGCGGACATCCTCACGATCGCGCCCGGCATGCTGGAGCGCTACATGTCGGCGGCCCGCAGGATCGGCCGCCTGGCCGTCGGCGACTCCGCCATCGACGCCGACGTCGCCCGCTATCCGGTCTCGTCCCTGCTCGTGCAGCGCGACCGGATGAGCGAGGAGATGCCCTTCGGGTCGCGGGGGGGCGCGGCGGTCACCCACCACTTCCCGCTCGACGGCGAGTACGTCGTCGGCGTGACGCTCCAGGGCAACGGCGGGCGGCGGGAGCCGCAGGAGATCGACGTCCGCATCGACGGCGTCCGGGCCGCTCTGCTGCGGGCGGGTCAGGGCGTGCGCGGCGGTGCGACGCGGGGCATGCCGACCGGCGACGACTCCCTCGCGGTGCGGGTGCCGGTCCGCGCCGGCACCCGCGTCGTCAGCGTGTCGTTCCTGAAGCGCACCGGGGTGACGGAAGGCGTGGCCCCCGAGCGGCTGCCGCTCTGGACGTTCAGCACCGGCCGCGGCTACGTGGAGCCGATGGCGCTCGACAGCGTCGTGATCGAGGGTCCCTACCGGCCCCGGCCGGGTTCTGGCGGACCGGGCACGGGCCCGGCCGTCAGCCGCGACCGCATCTTTACCTGCCGCCCCGAGGGGCCTGCCGGCGAGGGGGCCTGCGCGAACGCCATCCTGACCACCCTGGCGCGCCGGGCGTTCCGCCGCCCGGTGACGGCGGTCGACCTCGAGGTGCTCGACCTGTTCTACCGGGAGGGGCGCCGCGCGGGGGGCTTCGAAGGGGGGATCCAGCGGGCGATCGAGAGCCTGCTCGTCGACCCGGAGTTCCTCTTCCGCATCGAGCGCGACCCCGAGGACGCGACGCCGGGAAGCGCGTACCGCCTGAGCGACGTCGAGCTCGCCTCGCGCCTGTCGTTCTTCCTCTGGAGCAGCATTCCCGACGACGAGCTCCTCCATCTCGCGGAAGCGGGCCGCCTCCGCGACCCTGCGGTGCTCGAGCAGCAGGTGCGGCGGATGCTGGCCGACGAGCGCTCGCGCGTGCTGGTCGGCAGCTTCGCCGCGCAGTGGCTCCACCTGCGGCGCATGCGCACGGTGACGCCGGACGTCCTGGCGTTTCCGGGGTTCGACGACAACCTGCGCGACGCGCTGGTGCGGGAGACGGAGCTCTTCGTCGAGAGCCAGATCCGCGAGGACCGCAGCGTCGTGGACCTCCTGACGGCCGACTACACCTTCGTGAACGAGCGGCTCGCGCGGCACTACGGGATTCCGGGCGTGTACGGGTCGCGCTTCCGCCGCGTGGCGCTCGGCGCCGGCGCGCGGCGCGGGCTGCTGGGGCACGGGAGCATCCTCACCGTGACGTCGCTCGCCACGCGGACGTCGCCGGTCGTGCGCGGCAAGTGGGTGCTCGAGAACCTGCTCGGCACGCCGCCTCCGCCTCCGCCGCCCGACGTGCCCGACCTGCCGGAGCGCGAGGCGGGCGAGGCGCCCCGCTCGATGCGCGCGCGGCTCGAGGCCCACCGCGCCAACCCGGCCTGCTCGGCCTGCCACGCGCGCATGGACCCGCTCGGGTTCGCGCTCGAGCACTTCGACGCGGTCGGGAAGTGGCGCGACGCGGAAGGCGGTGTCCCCGTCGACGCCTCGGGGGCGCTGCCCGACGGCACGACGTTCGACGGGTTGCCGGGGCTGCGCGACGTGCTGCTCGGGCGGCAGGACGAGTTCGTGACCACGGTGGCGGAGAAGCTGCTCACGTACGCCCTCGGACGCGGGATCGAGCACTACGATCGACCGGCCATCCGGGCCATCGTGCGGGACGCGGGGGAGGACGGCCACCGCTGGTCGTCGCTCGTGCTCGGCGTCGCCCGGAGCCTGCCGTTTCAGATGAGGAGAGCGGAGTCATGATGATCACCAGGAAGGCGTTGCCCCGCCGAACCGTGCTCCGCGGGCTCGGGACGGCCGTCGCGCTGCCGCTGCTCGACGGCATGGTGCCGGCGCTGACCGCGATGGGCCGCACCGCGGCCCGGCCCACGCCCCGCCTGGGGGTGGTCTACGTGCCGCACGGCGCCGTGATGCGGAACTGGACGCCGGAGGTGGAGGGGACCGGCCACGAGCTCTCCCCGATCCTCCAGCCGCTCGCCCCCTTCCGGGATCGGTTGCTGGTGCTGACGGGGCTCGACCACGCGCCGGCGGCGCAGATGCCGGGCGACCCCGCGGGCGGCCACGGGCGCATCACCGGCGCCTTCCTGACCGGCGTGCACGCGAAGCCGACCGAGGGGGCGGACTTCGAGGCAGGTCGCTCCGTCGACCAGATCGCGGCGGCGGAGCTCGGCCGCGAGACGCAGCTTGCCTCCCTCCAGGTGGGCATCGGGCTGCCGGAGTTCGGCGGCGCGTGCGACGCGGGCTTCAGTTGCGCCTACATCAGCACGCTCTGCTGGAGCACGCCGACGACGCCGCTGCCGATGGAGAGCAACCCGCGCGCGGTCTTCGAGCGGCTGTTCGGCGACGGCTCGAGCACCGACCCGGAGGCGCGCCGAGAGCGAATCCGGCAGGACCGGAGCATCCTGGACGCCGTGACGCGCAAGGTGGCCCGGCTCCGCAAGGGGCTCGGCGCGGCGGACCGCGCGAAGCTCTCGGACTACCTGACCGCGGTGCGCGACGTGGAGCGCCGCATCGCGCGCATCGAGGTCGAGGCGGACCGCGAGCTGCCGGTGGTGGACCGTCCGTCGGCAGCCGTCCCGCCGTCGTTCGAGGACTACGTGAAGCTGATGTTCGACCTGCAGGTGCTGGCCTACCAGGCCGACCTGACGCGCGTCATCACGTTCCTCATGACGCCGGAGCTC
>JAPOWL010000140.1 GCA_026707615.1 Acidobacteriota bacterium
CGGTCTGGAAGTGCCACACCCGCTCGCCGGTCTGGACGTCGAGCGCGATGACGCTCGTCCCGAACAGCCCGTCGCCGGGCCGGAACCCGCCGTAGAAGTCGATGGTCGGCGGGTTGGTCGGGATGTAGACCAAGCCCTGCTCGGGGTCGGCCGAGATCGGGGCCCACGACGAGACGTCGCCCGTCCATTCCCAGGCGTCGTCCTCCCACGTCTCGTGCCCGAACTCGCCCGGGCGCGGGATGACGTTGAACTTCCACTTGTACGCGCCGGTGCGGGCGTCGTAGCCGAGGATGTCGCCGGGCACGTTCTCGATGCGGGTCTGGTTGTAGCCCTGCTCGGCCGAGTTGCCGACCACCACCACGCCGTTGACGACGATGGGCGGCGACGAGCTGGTGATGTAGCCCAGCTCGCGCGGGATGCCGAAGTCGGGGTCGTAGGCCCCGTCCCAGCTCAGCCACGGCCCCCAGTCGGCGATCAGGTCCGGCAGCAGGTCGACCACCCCGGTCTGCGGGAAGCCGGGGAGCGGCACCGGGCGGCCCCAGTTCGGGAGCGGCCGGCCGGTCTTCGCATCGAGGGCGTGGAGGAAGAACGCGGGGCTGATGATGTAGATGACGCCGCGGCCGTCCACCTCGGCGTAGGCGACGCCCTTCCCGTAGCCGTTGCGCATGCCGCGGTCGAAGCGCGTGGTGTGCGGCTCGCGGTGGGTCCAGAGCGTCTCGCCGGTGGCCGGGTCGATGGCCACTACGGTGCGCCTCTCGCCGGCGACGGTATAGAGCACGCCGTCGACGTAGATCGGCGTCGAGCGCGAGACGCCGAGCGCGCCCGCCCCGAAGTTGTCGCCGCGCCAGATCCAGGCGACCTCCAGCTCCTCGAAGTTGTCGCCGTCGATCTGATCGAGGCCCGAGTAGCGGGTGTGACCGGCGTCGCCGCCGATGTAGCGCCACTCGGCGGCCGGGGCGGGTTCCGCGGGCTGGGCCGCCGCTTCGCTCCCCGGAGCCAGGGGCATCGCCAGGGCCAGGGCCAGCGCGAGCCCCGCCACCGCGGCACCGGCCTGCGGCCGTGCGGCCGACGCGCGCTGACGGGATGGCGGCCGAGCGCACGCGGACGATCGGGAAGCCGCGGGAGATCGGGGCCCGTCCGGCGCCGCACCGCGGGATACGACCGGCGCGCTGACCGCACGGGCACGGGGGGTGCACCGGAAGCCCGGTCGGGTGACGCCCGTCATTGGCTGCTGCTCCTTCGCGGTCGCGCTGGCGGTCACGAATCCCCGATTCTGCCGGGGCGCGGGCTCGAGGTCGGTCACGACTCGGTCCCGCGCGAACGAATCCCCGATTTGCGAGGGCGCAGGTCTCCGATACGCGAGGCCCCCTGGCGGCTGCATCTCCGATCCTTCGGCGCCGATCCCCGCCGTGCCGCCCGGCCGCGCCGCCCCGGCCGAGCCGCCCCGGACGTGTTGCCCCGGCCGAGCCGCCGGCTACGGCGCTTCGACGATCTCCAGCGCCTGGAGCGCGGAGAGGCTGGTGGGCAACGGGGTCTCCCCGGCGGGATAGCCGTTCAGGTCGAGGAGATAGGCCACGACCGCCGCGTACTGGGCCGGACTGAGGCTTCCCGGATCGCCCTCCGGCATCAGCGTCGCGATGGTGTCGAAGAGGTCGCCGGCGGTCAGGCCCACCCACGTGAACCGGAACCGCCCGCCCGAGAACTCGACGGTGTCGTGGCAGGCGGAGCACACGTCGCGGAACGTCCGCTCGCCGCGGGAGACCTGGTCGGCCGTGAAGACGCCGTCCGCCACCGTCCCGCCCGACTGTGCCGCGGCGCCGCCGGCGGGGGCCGGACCGTTCCCCGCACTCGGCCCCGCGGCCGGAAGCCCGACGCCCGGGCCTCCCGTGCACAGCCAGACCAGCATCGCCGCGCCCGCCACGGACGCTCGCGCGCGTCGCCGTCGCTCCGTACCGTCTGCCCTCATGCCGGCCTCACCCGCCTGCCCGCTCTCGGGCGCGGGCCACCGGTGCCGCGCCCCGGATCGACGGGAGGCATCATCGCCGATGCCGGCCCCCGGCGCAACCGGTCCGACGCTCTCGGGCTCGGGCTTCGCCGTCCCCGCACCCATCCGGCCGCCGCCAGCGATCGCGCCGCCGAGGTGGTGGAAAGAGACACGCTGCTCTCCCTCCGAGCGGCCCGCCGAACGCACGGGGTTCGCTGGCGCCGATCTCTCGGCGCGGGGGCCGTGCCCGTAGTCTGTTCAAGCAGCAACCGAAAACGGGGGAGGTAGTCATGCGCCGATCTCTCGGCGCGGGGCCGTGCCCGTAATGGACCCGCGGGCAAGGGCCGATACGTAGGGGCGGGGGCGGTGCGCCGGCATGCCGCGCGGCACCGTGCAGCGGTCATGAACGCGTTCGACATGGTGGTTATTGTCGTCATCGCGCTGCTGATGCTGGCAGGCCTGCTGAAGGGCTTCACGCGGCTCGCCATCGGCATCGCGGCGCTGGCGGCCGCGTTCGTCCTCGCCGTCCGGTTCCATGCGCCGCTCGCCGTCTCCCTCGCGGCCGCGACGGGGCTCACCGAGCCGCTGGCGACGGCGGCGGCTTACGCGGCCATCTTCCTCGGCACCATGCTGGTGGGCGCCCTCGTTGCCTTCGTCGTGCGGCGGACCCTGAAGCTCGCCATGCTGGGCTGGGTGGACCGGCTGGCCGGCGCCGCGACGGGGCTCGTCGCCGCGCTGCTGGCCGCCGGGCTCTTGCTGCTCCCCGCGGCCAGCCGCTTCCCGGCCGGCGAGAGCCTGCTGCGGGCGTCGGTCCTCGCGCCCTACGCGGCCGCCGCGGCGTCGCTGACCCATCGTCTCGTCCCCGAACCGCTCTCCGCCGAGTACCGCGAGCGGATGGACTCGCTCCGCGTGCACTGGCTGGAGCGCCGCCCCGCCCCGCCCGGTCCGGGCGCACCGCCGGGCTGATCCGAGCGATCTCGGGCCCGGGACGCGCGACGCCCATGCGCGGCGATCGAGCGCCGGTTCGCGTGCTGTTGCATACTGGAAGTGGGTGCGATGACGAAGCAGCGGGACGAGGCGGCGTATCTTGAGAGCCAGGCGAACCGGCTCGAACGGTTTGTCGATTTCACACCCTCCGAGACCGGCAGTGTTCCCGAACCTCAAGCCGTCCACCTCTCGCGTCACGCTCCGCATGCCGAGCTGGCTGCTCGCCGAGCTCAAGCGCGAGGCCAACCGGCGCGACGTACCGTATCAGTCGTTGCTGAAGATGGCCCTGGCGGATTGGCTGCGTCAGCAGTCGACCGGCTGAGCGAAGGCGGCGCTCTTCGCGTGGCCACGGACGTCGCCGGTGCCGTTCGCGACAGGTTCCAGAGGCGCAGTTCCAGGAAGGACGCTCCGGATCGCAGCGTCACAGCGTCCGTGGCATCGCCGGCAAGCTGCTTGAGAAGCACGGCCAGGCGCGCGTCGACCGCCTTCAGTTGCGACGGCATCTCTGGCCGCGACAACGGGAACGTACCGGTCTTCAGCAGGACGGCCCTGGCAACGTGACTGGCGGCGAACAGCAGCTCTTCGGCCGCCGCGTCGAGGTCATCAAGGTCGAGGAGCGCAGTTGCCATTCGGATGCGCTTCCTGGCGTGATCCACCTTCGGCCGCCAATCCGGCCAGTGCGGGTTTGCGAGTTCGGCAGCCACATGCCGCGCCCACCAATCGTCAGGGTCGCGCAACGGGAGCCCCAGCCGCAACGCCCAGCCCGGATAATCGTCCCCGTCCACCAGACGCTTGAGGAACCGCGAACGGCTGTCCTGCTGGAGGTGGATGTCGCCCGGACGTCGAAGCCGGATTCGCTGGCCATCGGGGTGGAGAACGAGCACATCGATGTCGCTGCGCGGACTCATGGCGCCTCGCGCGGCGGACCCCACCAGTACCACGATTGCCGTCGCGGCCAGCCCGGAATCCGTGAGAGCGTCCATCACGGGCTCCATGCGTGCCCTGAGCTCGGCCGTTTCAGTCATCTGGTCCCGCGTGCGCGTCGATCGCGTCGCCGATCTCGTCCACGAACGCCTCGAGGTCGCCCGCGAGTACCTCGAGGTCGGTGTCCCGCAACTCCGGTCCCGGCTCATCGTACGCCACATCCATTCGCAACCTGTTCAGTTCTTCGAGCGTGTCGCCGACGTCGCGCGACACGAGTCCGTCGGCGTGAAGACGCCGAGCCATCTCGGCCTTCTCGCGGTGGTTCTTCTTCCACCGCAAAGCGTGCAGCTCCGCCAGAGCCACGATGCAGTTCTCATAGGCGTAGAACGCCCACGTGACTGCTTGTTCGGCGTCGGGTGGTTCCCATGCTGCGACCTGGACTCGTTCCAATTGCCGGCGGGCACGAACGATGTGCGGCTGAGCTTCGGCAACGCCCATTCCGGAACCTCGATCTCGGGTCTACGTTAGCTCTTCGGCTGGTTGGGCTCAAGGATTCCCTGAGTCCCGGCACCTGCGGCCCTTCCGTCGCGAGAGGGCTGACTCCGGGCTGTCATGCGGGGAGTTGGCAGGTCGTGCTACGGTGATTCGGAGGCGCTCCGACCCCGCCCGACGCACCGATGCGGACCCCGCCCGTCGCCCAGTGGCTCCCGTTCGCCCTGCCCGGGGTGGCGCGTGCGCCCCGCCTGCCGCGGGCGCGCCGCGTCGTGACCGCCGACTTCCCCGGCAACGCGTGCCCCGTCGGCAGCCGCGTCAGGTTCACCGCGCGGCGGCAGCCGCTCGGCGGCGTCGTGGCCGAGCTGCAGCAGGCCCGCGCCGTCGTCGCGGCGTCCGACGGCTCGCGGTGGAAGGTGCCCTATGCGCTGCTCACCGTGGTCGAGCGCGTTCCGGAGCGGGAGTGCACGCTCGCCGAGGTGGAGGCGCTGGCCCACGAGCTGATCGCGCGTCACGTTGCGGAGAGCGGGCTGGAGGCCGGCTGGGGCTTCGGCTTCGACCTCGCGACCTCGCGGGGCGGGGTCTGCCGGGCGGCGGAGAAGCGCATCGGACTGTCCGTGAGCTACTGCCACCGGGCGGCGCGGGCCGATATCGTCGACACCCTGCTGCACGAGATCGCCCACGCCATCGTCGGCGTCCGCCACCAGCACGACGCGGTCTGGCGGGCCAAGGCGCGCGAGATCGGGTGCACCGCCGAGCGCTGCCACGCGGTCAACCACACGCCGGCCCGGTGGGTGGGCGCGTGCGGCTGCGGGAAGCGCTGGCTGCGGCAGCGCCTCAGCCGTAACCTGCGCCTCGGCGCGCGGTGCGGAAGCTGCAACGGCGAGATCAGCTGGCGGCGGAACACCGAGCTCGGACCGAACGCGACGTCGTAGCCATCCCTGCCGCGCATCACGTCGCTTTTTCGCGGGATCCGCCACGGTCTTCCCCGGCAGATGGAATAATCGGGCGGTCGCGGCACGACCGGGCGCCGGCATGTCGGCGGGCGCCGCGTCGAGGCCGCCCACGGGGAGGACAGATCTCATGCAACGAATCAGCGCTCCCGTTGCCGCCGTCGCGCTCCTGGCCGGAGCCATCCTGCTGGTCCCGGCTTCCCCTGCCGCCGCCCAGTGCGAGCCGGACGGGGACGTGCAGTTCCTCTGCGGTCCGGTGAGCCCCGAGGACCTCGCGCAGGTGCCCGATACCCCCTGGGTCATCGTGTCGAGCATGATCGACGGAGGCTCGCTCTACGCCGCCGACACGCGCGACCACTCTTCCACCGTCATCTACCCGGTCGAGACGTCCGAGCCGCGCCAGGACACCGCCACCTACGGCGCCTGCCCCGGACCGGTGTCGCGCGACTTCCGGCCCCACGGGCTCTACCTGCGCCCCGGCGAGGAAGGACGCCACACGCTGCTGGTCGTCGGCCACGGGGCGCGCGAGGCGATCGAGGTCTTCGAGGTCGACGCGACGGGCGAAGGCGCGCCGGCGCTGAGCTGGCGGGTCGGTCAGGACGCGTTGGTGCCGCTCTCGCCAA
>JAPOWL010000125.1 GCA_026707615.1 Acidobacteriota bacterium
TGCCGCTGTACCGCCGGATCGACGAGAACATGCAGCTCCTCGAGTACAAGTGCGTCGAGTTCGCCGAGGAGTTGATGTACGGCCACCTGCGGAAGGATCCGGACCTGACGCCGCAGTATCGCGGGAGCGGCTTCGGCTCGGAGTACGACGGCGAGGCGCCCGGGCCGCGGTAGGGCGCGACACGACAACGGGAGGGCAGGCGTGAGGGCCGCGGGGCCGGGAGTTGACATTCGGCCCCGCAGGCTTCACAATCGCTCAAGTTCGGTACTTTCTTCAACTGGAGGCGAAAGCGATGCGCACAAAGGTAGTCATTGCGGTTGCCGCCCTCGCGATGGGCGCAGCGGCAGTCCCGGTGGTGGCCCACCACGCATTCTCGGCGGAGTTCGACGCTGATGCGCCGATCCACCTCGAGGGTGTCGTCGTCAAGATGGAGTGGATCAACCCGCACGCGTGGGTCCACGTCGAGGTCACCAACGAGGACGGGTCCAAGACCGTCTGGATGGTCGAGGGGGGCACGCCCAACACGCTGCTCCGTCGCGGCTTCAGCAGGAACTCGCTGCTGCCCGGGACCGAGATCATCGTCGACGGCTACCAGGCCAAGGACGGCTCGAACAAGGGCAACGGCCGCGACCTGACGTTCCGGGACGGCCGGAAGTTGTTCATGGGTTCGTCCGGCACGGGCGCCCCGCGCGACGGCCGCGACCCGACCGAGCCGGGTCGGTAGGCGGAGCGTACCGAACGTATCGCTCAAGGGTACGACCGACCCCATGGGCTCCGAGGACGCTCGGAGCCCATGGGGTTTTCCTGCGTACGGGGAAGGCGCGGCGGGTGCGCCAGGAGGGTCTACTTCAGCGAAGTGACGCGCTGGGTGTTCTTGCGCCGGGCGCCGGCCAGAATGCCGGTCAGGCCGTAGTTGCCCTCGTGGCAGGCGTACTCGAAGAGCGGACCGTCGGTGCGCCGGAAGGGGATGGCGGCGGTCCACGGCCGGGTGTAGTTGTTCGGGTCGTCGATCGTGAACTCGTAGAGGACCGTGTCGGGATCGATACGAGTGAAGCGCTCGATCAGATGGGTGTCCCGGGACGATCCGGCGAAGTTGGTCTCGCGCGCGAAGTTCGTGGTCTCGACCACCAGCGTCTCGCCCTCCCAGCGGCCCCGCGAATCTCCCACCCATTGCCGGATCGTGCCGTGGGGCCGGTCGATCGGGATGATGCGCACGTTGTGGATGTGCTCGTTGAGGAGCGCCACGTACCCGGGCGCCTGGACGATGTGGACGTTGTTGTTGTAGGCGCCGGGCCGCATCGGCGGGCCGGAGTTCGAGCCCATCAGGCAGCGGTCGCCGAGGCTGCGGTCGGTGTAGTGGTCGGCGAACCCGTTGCGCAGGTTGAGCCGCCGGATGCGGCGGGCCTCGACGTACTCCGGGGTGTACGGGATGCGGCCGTCCGGCGGGTCGATCACGAGCGACGTCCGCTTGTCGCGGGTCAGCTCGATGCCGCGCTCGTACCAGAACTCGTTGTAGGAGAGAACGCCTCCCTCGGCCCGCGGCTGGTAGCCGGCGCTCGGAGCTCCCGCGATCGGGTCGAAGAGATCGCGGTTCAGCCGCGTTCGCTCGGACGCCTCGAACGCGGCCGCTTCCTCCGCCCCCAGGGTCTCGCGGCCGGCGAGCGCCGCGGGCCGCTCCAGCGGGGTCAGCGTCCGGAAGGTGAAGATGCCGGAGATGTCCGGCTGGCCGTCCGGCGTCCGCATCGGCAGCCCCTCCGCTCCCGTCTGGGCCGCGACGGGGAAAGGCGCGAACAGGACCGCCGCCAGCGCGGCGGCGAGTACGGCAACGGGTCGATGGTTCATACTGGGACCTCCTCGTGGAATCCGCGTCGCGCTTCATCCTATCGCGATACCTCCGCCCGCCATGCCCCGCGCCGCTCCCCCGGCCGGGGCCGGTTGCGTGACTGAGCGGCGCACCCGGCGCGCGCCCGGCGGACGCCGGCGCGGGAGGTCGGCGGCTACCGCGGTCGCGGTGCTGCTCGCCCTGTCGCCGGCGTCCGGGTGGTCGCAGGAGGAGCAGGGCGACGCCGCGTCCGACCCGGTGATCGGCGCCATCGAGATCGACCGCCGCGAGGTCTTCGACGACCGGGCCGGCGGGGTGTTCGCTGCCCACCGGATCGCGAATCGGATCCACGTGCGGACTCGCGAGCAGGTGGTCCGCCGCGAGATCCTGTTCGCGCCGGGCGATCCGGCCGACCGCGAGCTGATCGAGCAGACGGAGCGGAACCTGCGCGCCCTCTCGTTCCTGCGCGACGCCCGCGTCGAGACGGTCGACGTCGACACCGACGGCGACGGGCGCCCGGAGCGGGTCGACGTCCGGGTAACCACCTGGGACCGCTGGTCGCTGTCGCCGCGGGTGGACTTCGAGCAGGTCGAGGACCGGACCAAGTGGGAGCTCGGCGCGTCGGAGCGGAACCTGCTCGGGTTCGGCAAGACGGTCATCGCCTCGCGTCGGGTGAACCTCGACCGGACCATCGATCGCGTCATCTACCACGATCCGCAGCTGGCGGGGTCCCTGGTCCGGATGCAGGCGTCGGTGGCGAATCTGAGCGACGGGCACGATCAGTTCCTCGCCCTCGGCCGGAGCTACCTCTCCCTGCGCGATCCCTGGTCGGTGACGGGCAGCGTGCGGCGCTTCGCGCAGACGGATCCCCTCTACGAGGACGGCCTGGAGGTCGACCGCCTCGATCACCGGGGGCGAGCCGGGGACCTGGAGGTGGGCCGCGCGCTGAGGCGGGGGGACGCGCATGCGCTGCGCCTGCACGGCGCCTACCGCGTGCGGGCGGCGGAGGTCGGCGTGGAGCGCCGGCGGTTCGGCATCGCCGAGATCGGACTACGCTCGGTCTCGCATCGCTTCGTCCGCCTGACCCACGTCAACCAGTTCGAGCGCACCGAGGACTTCAACCTCGGGCCCGAGTCGCATGCCACGCTGGGGCTCTCGAGCGCGGCTCTCGGGGGCGCGGCGGGCGGGGCGCTCTTCCTCGCGGCCGGCCACCGTCAGGGGGTTCGGTTTCGCGACGACCACTTCATCCTGCTCGGCATCGGGGCGGGCGGTCGCCGGGAGCGCAGCGTCTGGCGCAACGTCCAGGTGGCGGCGAACCTGCGCTACCTGCAGAAGCACACGGCGCGGACGGCGCTCGTCGGGAAGATGGACTACCTGCACGGGCACCGCCTCGATCCCGAGGTCCAGCTCCGCCTCGGGGCCGACAGCGGCCTCAGAGGCTACCCGAACCGGCAGTTCAACGGAACGAGGTCGCTGCTGCTCACGGCGGAGGAACGCTGGTTCCTCGCCGACGACGTCGGGCAACTGCTCTCGATCGGCGTCGCCGCGTTCGTCGACAGCGGCTACGTCTGGCCCGCGGATCGGCCCGTCGACCTCTCGGAACTCAAGACGTCGGTCGGGATCAGCCTCCTGCTCGGCAGCCACCGGCTGGCCTCGCGCGGCGGCGTGCGGTTCGACCTGGCCTACGGGCTCGACCCGGTGCCGGGGGCGAAGCGCTGGATCGGCCGCGCCTTCTCGGGCATTTCCTTCTGATGAGCAGCCTGCCTCCGGGTCCGCCGGTGCGCGCGGCCCGCGGCCCGGATCCGCCTGGCGCGGACACGGCTACCCGCGCCGGCGGCGACGCCCGTCCGCGCGCTCCCGGCAGGGTGGCGCTGCGCTTCGCGGCGGGCGCCTCCATCCCGTTTGCAGCGTGGCTCGTGCTGCTGCCGGCCCTCGGCGCCTGGGGCGCCTATGCCGGGGGTACGATCGCACGACCGATCGTCGTGCTCGCCGTCGCCTGCGCCGCGGGCGGTGTCGTGGCCGGCGGCGGGGTCGGGGGCCTGCGGTGGCGGAACGCGTTCGGAGCGGCGTTCTGCGTGGCGGGGTGGATCCCGTTGCTGCTCCTGAGCACCCTTCCTGCGCTGGGCGGGCGGGAGACGGCGGTAGGCCTCGCCGTCGTGCTCGCACCCGGGTTCGCGGTGGCGCACGCGGCGCTCGCTGCGGCCGGGTTGGCGCTGGGCGGTGCGGGCTGGCGCGACGCGTGTCGTGGAGCAATCGTGTTCGGCGCTGCGGGCGCCGCCGGTGGAGCGTTGCTCGCAGTCGTGGCCGGGCTGGCCCCCGGCGCCGTCGGCCTGGCCGGCTTCGCCGTGCACGCGCTCGGCGGCGGCGCAGCGTCTCTTCTCCCGCCGGCGGCCGGCGGATGGTGGATCGGCCGAGAGGTCTGCCCGCGCCTTCGGCGCTGACGCAAGGCGGATCACGGCGGGGCGTCTTCGAGCGCGCACTCCACCCGCCCGGCGTAGACGCAGGCCGCCGCCGACGCGAGGTGCCAGACGATGTGCGGCTGGACGACGTGCGGCCAGGCCGACCCGACGGCGACGCACGCGATGCCGGCGTGGCCGAGGCCGAGGAGCGCCGCCGCCGGCAGCAGGAGCACGGCGACCGCCCGCAGGTCGCCGCGTATGGCCGGAGTGCGGCGAGCGAGCCTCCGCCACAGCCAGAGCAGGCCTCCGGTCTGGAGGGCGACCATCGCGTAGCCGATCCAGGTGAGCACGAACGGGGCGACGGCGCCGCCCCCCGCCAACGCCAGCCAGAGCGTCCCGTGCCGCGCTCCCGCGGCATGGCCGGCGTGTACAAGGGCCGACGACAGGAGCAGACCGGTGAGCAGGGGGATCGTGGCGAGGTCGAGCTGCTGGAACAGTGCCGCGAAAGAGGCGTGGAACAGCAGCCCCGCTGTTCCGACGAGGGCGAGGATCACGGGCAGGTGTCGCGCCGGGCCTCCCGCCGCGCGCGGACCCGTCTCGCGCCAGACGATCGCGGCCGCCACGAAGTAGGCGAGGGCCGAGACCGACTCGCCGGGGTGGACCAGCCAGCCCGCGACGTCGGGCTCGCAGGTCTCGAACGCGGCCCGTTCGAGCCCGCTCCAGGGCCCGTTCCTCACCGCGGGGGCCTCGGCGGCCGGCCGCCGGTTGCGGTCATGGTCATCGCGCGGAGGACGGTCCCCGTCGGGCGCGCTCCGCGAGCAGATCGAGCCAGGCGCGCCGGACGTCTTCCCCGAAGCGGCGGCCGATGGTCACCCACTCCTCGTAGTGGTTCGGGTGGTCGAAGTTCCACCAGCCGGTGTTGTCCGACAGCGGCATCAGGTACGAGAGGTAGTCCTGCGCGGAGCCGATGTAGGCGTGGTGCCTCCCCGGCATCAGGTGGTCGACTCCGGCCATCGCCGGGAAGCGCCACGTGCCCCACGCCGCGCCGTAGTCCGCGACGCTCTCCGGCCTCCCCAGGGCGTACGCCGGGTCGATCTCGCCCGGCGCGGTCAGGAGGCTCAGGTCGCCGATCTCGACGAGGCTCACCTCGCCCTCCACGCAGCCGAGGAGGCCCCAGCAATCGGGCCAGCGGTAGCGCAGCCGTTCCTCGGGCTCCACGTCGTGGTGCCAGACGGACCAGGTGCCGAGCAGGTGGATGACGTTGTCGACCGGCGTCTCGAAGCGCGCGGTGGCCACGGCGACGCGCGGTGCGGGCACGGGGACGGCCGCATCGAGCGCCCGGCCGGCGGCGTGCGCGATCTCGTACCCCGTCGAGCGGATCTTCTCCCAGCCGTCGGTGACGAGCACGGGCCGGCGGACCCCTTGCGGCGACGTCTCGAAGGCTCGGCGCCCCGACTCGTCCCACAGTGGGACCGGGGTGCCGCGCAGGCCGCTCATCTGGTTGCCGACCGTCCCGGCCACGAAGACGGCGATTCCGCCGCGCGTGCGCTCCAGGTACTCGCGCAGGTAGTGCGGGTAGTCACTCGAGATCAGCCGGTTGGCGCTGCCGAGCGTGTCGGGGTGGTTGTGCCAGTTGACGAGGGTGGCGATCGCCTCTCCGGTCGCCTCGACCGTCAGCTCGGCCGCCACGATGCGCGAGTTGCGGACGATCGGATCGCGGAGATCGCGCTGGACGAGGAAG
>JAPOWL010000062.1 GCA_026707615.1 Acidobacteriota bacterium
CCGCGGCACTGCGACCCTGCCCGCCCTGCGCCGGACTCGCGCCGGTCTCGGCCGACTCCGTCCAGCGCCCGCGCAACGCTGCGCGGTCGACCTGGACGCCGCGGAGGTAAACCGCGGCAATCCGCCGCGTGTGCGTGATGTCGTCCAGCGGGTTGGCGTCGAGCACCAGGAAGTCGGCGCGCCGCCCCGCCTCGATGCTCCCGGTCTCAAGGCCGAACGCCCGCGCCGCCCGGCTCGTGGCGGTCACGATCGCCTCGGCGGACGTCATTCCCAGCCGCACGAAGAGCTCCAGCTCCAGGTGATCCGCGTAGCCGAAGAAGTCGCCCAGCGCGCCGGCGTCGGTGCCCAGGATGACGTGGTCGCGCAGCCGCAGGAAGTTGCTCCGGATCCGCCGGGCTCGCGCTTCGTCGGCGGCGGTCCGGGGGCGGTCGGCGTTCGAGTCGCCGGCCGCGGCGTCCCGCAGCATCGTGACGACCTCCTCCGGAACCTGCTCCTGGAAGAAGGGATCCTCGTAGACCGGCCTCCTGTAGGGCTCGCGCCGGGTGGCCATGCCGATGGTCGGCACGATGAAGACGTTGCGCGCCGCGACGAGCTTCAGATACTCGTCGTCGACGGCCACGTCGTAGGGCATGTGGATGAAGCGCCGGACCCCGGCCGCGATCAGCCGCTTGTGGTCCTCCAGGGTGGTCGCATGGGCGATCACCCGGATGTCCTGTACCTGGGCCTCGTCGAGGATGGCCGCGTAGATGTCCGGGTGCAGCTTCACCCGCGCGCCCCGCCGCTCGTCACGTGCGTCCACCCAGATTTTCAGGATCCGGATGCCGCGCGCGGCCTCCGCCCGGACCACCTCGCGCGCCTCGGCCGGGCTGCTCACCCCGTGCAGCCCCCACCAGCCGGCGTCGTTCGTGAATCGCGGGTTCGGTCCGCCGCCGGGGATCCCCATCCCGGGCGACACCAGGTAGCGGGCTCCGGCTACCTCGCCCACCCGTTGCGCCTGCCGGACCTCGAGCGCGATCTCCTCGCGGTCGCTGCCGGTGGAAATGATCGTACCGACGCCGTAGTAGGCGTGCCGGAGCAGATGGTCGACGAGGTTCTCGCGGGTGAAGTTCTCCGAGCCCCAGCTCGTGTACTTCTCCCAGCCGAGATGCGCGTGGGTGTTGACCAGCGCCGGCATCACGGTGCGGCCGGTCAGGTCGACGACGCTGGCCTCCGGCGGCGCCGGCACCTCGCCGGCGTTCCCGACGCGCACGATCACATCGCCGCGGACCAGGAACGCGGCGTCCTCGATGACGCGCCCGTCCCCGACGATCACGCGCCCGCCGGTGAACAGCCGAACGACAGCGCCGGACGCGGCGGGATCCGCCGGTTGCGCGGCCACGTCACCCGCGATGCCGGTCAGGAGCGCGAGCCCCACCACCAGCGTGGCATGGCGCCGCACGCTGCGCCTGCCTGCCGACCCGGACATCGACGCTGCCCCCAAAGGCTTCCCGCACATGACGCTCACCTCCCGGCGTTCGCGGTGGACACGGTCGCAACATGCCGGCTGCGCCCCGGCGCTACCTGCCACGGCGCCACGTAGTCACGGCGCTACGAGCGCGACTCGACGCGGAACGTCCACCAGCTCTCCGGCCGCGGCGTGTCGAGCGGCGGCGGCTCGCCGCCGCCGCCGGGCTGGCGCGCCTGCACCGCCGGCTTCTGCAGCTTCCGGATCCGCGTGGCCCAGACGTGGTCGAGCTGGGCCGGGTCCATCTCGCGGTTGAGAACGACGGGGTAGACGACGCCCTCGAGCCGAAGGCGCCCCGGATGGTCCTGATTCACCCGCGGGCACCAGTACTTCTGGTCGCCGACGGAACAGCTGATGAAGAGCTCGCCTTCCGGCGTCGCCATGCAGTTGACGTTCACCGAATGGGGCCGCAGCGCGATCCCGATCTGGATCTGGCACAGGTCCACGTCGTTCGCGAAGCCCCAGTCGGCGACCGGCTGCTCGTGAGCGTCGCCGAGCAGGACGAAGCCCGGGGTGGTGTCGCAGGGACAGCGCACCGTCCAGACGGCGACGCCGGCCACGACCACCACCGCCAGCGCGGCCGCGACACCCAAGACGATCTTGCGGGAGGCCGCCGGCGACGCGCCGCCGGCCCCTGGATTCGCGCTCATGTCTCAACCTCCTCCGGTGTTGGCCCAACCTTCCCGCCACCCCGCCGGCGCCCCGGGACGGTGGGGATGGCGCGGCGAGCGTGTGGCGTCACAGCGCCCCACCGGGACACTACCGGGAATCGGTCCTCGAAGCCCCCTCCGCCGCCTGCCGCTCGAGGTTGCGGTGGATCTCGAGGATGTGGCGGATGTCGTGGTTGCCCTCGTGGCAGCCGTACTCGTAGAGCGGCCCTTCCGTCCTGACCAGAGGCAGCTCCACGCTCCACTCGCTGGTCCAGGTCGCCGGATCGCGAACCGTGAACTCGTAGTGAATCCGGTCGGCGGCGATGCGGGTGAAGCGCTCCACGACGTGGAGGCCGGCGCCGGCCCCCCGGAATCGTCGCCTCTCGGCGTAATTGCGCGTCTCGACCACCAGCGTGTCGCCCTCCCAGCGGCCGCGCGAGTCGCCGGGGAACTGCCGAATCGCGTCCGGGAGGCGCGGGCGTCCGTCGAGCGGGATGATGCGCGGGGGATTGGCGGCCAGCTCCGAGAACACCACGACGTGGTCGGCGGTCTGGAAGATCTGATGGATGTCGTTGTAGGACGGCGGCATCATGGGCGGCCCCTCGTGCCCCCAGGCGAGGCAGCGCTCGGTGAGGGGCCGCGTCAGGTGGCTGTCGAACGCGCTCGGGAGCGCGCGCGCCGCGGCCCCGGCGGCGCCCGGCGCGGCTGCCGTGTCAGGGAGCGGCCGGCACCGACGGTTGCCCGGGAGCGTGACCAGCGAGGATCCGCTGTTCGGCTGGCCCTTCGGCACCCGCGTGCGCAGCCAGATCTCGTTGTCGTAGTGGATGTGGTGGCGCTCCTCGCGCGTGCGGTTGCCCTGGAACTTGTAGCGCTCGAGCTCCTCCCGGTCGTCGATGTCGACGAGGGTGAGGATCTCGCGCGCGGACGGATCGACGCCTTCGGCCGTGAGCGTGTCCTGCAGGAAGGCCCACTCTTCCTCGGTGAAGAACTCCCGGTCGGCCAGGTGATCGGGCCGCTCGAGCGGCGTGAAGGTCTGCGTGGTCCAGTACCCCTGCAAGTCCGGCCGCCCGTCCGCCATGCGAGGCAGCGTCCACTCGGCCGACCCGTCCGCGGCGTCGCCCGCTGGATCCTGCGCCGCCCCGGGGACCGGGGTCCCGAATCCGATCGCAACGACGGCGACCACCGCGACGAGAGTGGCGTGGCGCATCTCGATTCCTCCCCGCCGTGCCCAAGCGGCCGGACGCGCCCATGATTGCCCAGCACCGGCCCTTTTTCAAGGCACGCCGGTGGCGATGGCCGGACCCGCCCGGTCAGGGATGCAGGCTGACCGGGACGCGGCCAGGAACCGCCCGCGGCGAGCCCGCGTCCCGCCGGAAGCGCGGGCCCTCGCCCGGTGGGTCCACGAAAACTACACGGCAGGCCGCCGGCGGATCACGCGAACGACACGCCGACCGTATAGGATCGTTGCGGTGGGCGGTGCGATTGGCGCCGGCCCACGGTGCTTTCCGTCCTTTGCGTATGAAGCCGTTGCCCTCGGTCGCCCTGACACAACGGTTCCTGGCCTTGTGCCAGCAGCACGGTTCGAAGCAACTGGCGCTCAGCATGGTCGCCGCCGGCCGGAGCACCGGCGTGTCGGAGCTGCCGCAGACCGACGACTGGACGGCGTGGGACGCCGACGACATGCGTGCGGTGGTCGACTACCTCGAGGCGCTGCGCCGGCGCTGAGCCCGCTCAACGGGTCCGGCCACCACCCCGCCCAGCGAGGCCGCCGAGCGACCGAAGCCCACTCCGGACGCCACCGCGAGCCAAGGCTCCTCAACCCGGGGCCAGGTGCCGCAGGCGAGGGATGGGGATTCGAGCCCGTAGCGGCGCGAGCCGCGGAGCGACCGAAGCCCACTCCGGACGCCACCGCGAGCCAAGGCTCCTCAACCCGGGGCCAGGTGCCGCAGGCGAGGGATGGGGATTCGAGCCCGTAGCGGCGCGAGCCGCGGAGCGACCGAAGCCCACTCCGGACGCCACCGCGAGCCAAGGCTCCTCAACCCGGGGCCAGGTGCCGCAGGCGAGGGATGGGGATTCGAGCCCGTAGCGGCGCGAGCCGCGGAGCGACCGAAGCCCACTCTGGCCGCCATTGCGAGCCAAGGCTCGCAATGGCGGAGAGAGTGGGATTCGAACCCACGGTAGGAGGATCACCCCTACACACGCTTTCCAAGCGTGCTCCTTCAACCACTCGGACATCTCTCCGCGTGGCGCCCGGCCGGGACGCTCCTCGATCCTACCACCCGCGCCCGGGGCCGGCCGCGGTCTCGCCCGGTCACGGCCCCGCCCCCACCGCTCCAGGAGCTTGCGCCGCAGGACTCACTCCGTTGCGTTCTGCGACGCAAGCTCCTAGACTGACTGTTCGCGCGCCGACGCCGGGTCGCACCGCGGCTCGGACCCTGTGCAATCTCAGCCTACGAACCGCGTCAGGGCCGGAAGGCAGCAGCGCTAAGTAGTCACTGACATGTGCCGCAGGTCCATCCGGGCCGCGGTGGGACCCGCCGCCGGCCGCGCGGCCAGGAAGCCCGCGCGCCAACCGTCCAGGCCCCGATGACCTACCAGGTGCTGGCCCGCAAGTACCGGCCGCAGACGTTCGAGGACGTCGTGGGGCAGCGCGGCGTGACGCAGACGCTGCGGAACGCCCTGGCGCGCGACCGGCTGGCCCAGGCGTTCGTCTTCGCCGGCCCCCGCGGCGTGGGGAAGACGACGACCGCGCGCATCCTCGCCCGGGCGCTGAACTGCGTCGAGGGCCCCACCGCGCAACCGTGCGGGGAGTGCGACGCCTGCCGGGAGATCGCCGAGGGCCGCGACATCGACGTGCTCGAGATCGACGCCGCCACCCACACCCAGGTCGAGAACGTCCGCGAGGTGATCATCGCCGGCCTGGCCGTCGCCCCGGTCCGGAACCGCTACAAGGTGTACATCATCGACGAGGTGCACCAGCTCTCGGGCCACTCGTTCAACGCGTTGCTCAAGTCGATCGAGGAGCCGCCGCCCCACGCCGTCTTCATGATGGCGACGACGGAGCTGGGCCGGATTCCCGACACCATCCTGTCGCGTTCGCAGGTCTACGAGTTCCGGACCATCGGGCGGCAGGTCATCGCCGACCAGCTCGCGAAGATCGCGGCCGCCGAGTCGATCGCGATCGACACCGACGCCCTCGGGGTCATCGCGCGGGCCGCCGACGGCAGCATGCGCGACGCGCAGAGCGCCTTCGACCAGGTGATCGCGTTCGCCGGGGAGACGATCTCCGCGGACGACGTCTCGGCCGTGCTCGGCCTCATCGGACGTGAGCCCGTGCTGGACGTCATCGAGGCGGTGGCCGACGAGGACCCCGGCCCCGTGTTCGACCTGGCCGGCCGCTTCGTCGAGTCGGGCTACGACCTGCGCGCCGTCTGCCGCGAGCTCGCGCGCGCGGTGCGCGACCTGATGGCGGTGGCGATCGACCCCCGGCGGGTGCAGGACCCGGAGATTGCCGCCGACGGCGAGCGGGAGCGGCTGACCGCCCTGGCCGGGCGCTTCTCGCGGGAGGACCTGCTCCGGGGCTTCGACGTCGTCGTGCGCGCGGAGGTCGACATGCGCGGCGCCGCGCAGCCGCGCTTCCACCTGGAGATGGCGCTGCTGCGCTGGATGCACCTGCGGAAGCTGGTCCCGCTGACCGAGCTGCTCGCCGGGGCGTCCCGGCCCGCGCCCGCCTCGGCCGCGATGCGCTCGTGCAGGCCATGGGCATGCTGTTCACCGTCTCGA
>JAPOWL010000378.1 GCA_026707615.1 Acidobacteriota bacterium
CGGCTGGAAGTCGTGCACGTGCTGCCCGACTACTTCGAGGAGTTTCCGAAGGCCTGCCTGCACGGCTGGGGCATGGTCTTCATGGCGGTGGCGCCGGACGGAGCGGCTCTGCCGTGTCAGACAGCACGCGAGATTCCGGGCCTCGAGTTCCCCAACGTGCGGGACTCGTCCCTGGAGGAGATCTGGTTCACGTCGGATGTCTTCCAGCGGTTCCGCGGCACCGACTGGCTGCCGGAGCCGTGCCGTAGCTGCGATCGGCGCGAGATCGACTTCGGCGGTTGCCGCTGCCAGGCCTACCTGATGACCGGCGACGCCAACGCCACCGACCCGGTCTGCCACCTGTCCCCGCAGCACCACCTGATCGCCGAGGCGCTGGCGGAGGCCGAGAAGCCGGCCCCGCCGCTCGCGTTCCGCGTCATGCGGACCTGATTCCTGCGTCGGCATCACCATTGGCGGCGGCGTGCGGTGACGAGTGTCCGTACCGAGAGAGCCCGCTCCACCGCCGTTCCGGATGCGGCGGGGCTTCGCCGCGGATCGTCGGGTCAGGAGTCGATGCCGGCCAGCCGCTTCGCGTAGCGCACGCGCGGCTTGATGTCGTGCTGCCGCCAGATCGTCATCTTCTCGGCCTCGATGCTGCCCTCCGCGTGCACCGCCAGCACGGCCTGGTAGCCGCCGAAGTCGGTTGCGGTGATCTCCGCAATCAGGTTCATCAGGCGCAGGCGATCGCGCGCCGATGTCCCCGCGGCGCCGAGGTACTTGTCGATCAGCGCGCCCAGCTCCGAATCCTCGAGATCCTCGGCGCTCGGGCCCGTCGCCAGCAGCCCCCCCGCGATGTCCTGCACCCACGCGAGCGCCTGGTGATAGTTCGTCGCGAAATACAGCTTGGCGATGTTGATGAGCTCTGCGTTGGGGACCGCGACGCCGTCCACCATGCTCGCCTCGCGCGCCGCCTCGCGCGTCATGCCGCGGCAAATCTGCGCGTAGCTGATGAGCTTCGCCAGCTTGTCGCGCACGTGCCCGGCGCGCAGGACGCCGTTGTACTCGGCCATCAGGTGCGAGGCGCCGACGAACAGATCGACGAGCGGCAGCTTGTAGCTGACGGCGGTGAAGCGGTGGAACTCGACGAAGGTCTTGGCAAGCGGTCCCGCCATGTCCACCTCGCCGTTCAGGAACACGCGGTCCCACGCCACTTTCACGTCGTTGAAGACGGTCAGCGTCTCCATCATCTTGTGACTTGCGCTGATGGGGTGCTCGAAGGCGTTGCCCGACCGGCCGTAGCCGCTCGCCAGCATCGTCAGGCCCGGCGCGTTGGCGGGCACCGCGCACGCTACGGCGTACGCTTCCTCGCCCGCGGACAGATTGCGGGTCGGCAGCACGATGATCTCGTGCGCGTTCGTCGAGCACGACGTGTGCACCTTCGCGCCACGCAGGGTCAGGCCGTCGGCGTCCTGCGCCACCACCCGCACGTAGTAGTCGGGGTGGTCCTGCTCGGTCGGTCCCTTGCTCCGGTCGCCCTTGACGTCGGTCTGCGCCACCGCCACCGCGAGATCGTGGTCGCGGCAATGCGCGTGGAACGCCTCGACGCGTTTCGCGTAGCTGGTCTTGTTCGTGCGGTCCAGGTGGCCGGCAATCAGCCGCAGAGCGAACAGCGCGTCCGTGCCGATCTCCTTGATGAGGACCACCAGGGTGCCGCCGAGCGCCGTGGCCCGCTCGATGAGCGCGCTCCGCTGGAGCAGATCTTCCGGGGTGCGCGGAATCTCGTAGTAGCGCGAGCAGGGGCCGTTGGGGCCGTCGACGACGGCCAGCGGGCGATCCGAGGCGTTGTGGGCCATCCGGTAGTCGATGGCGGCGTGGTCGACCGCCCGACCGATCACGGGGTGGGCCGTGACGTCTTCCACGCGCTTCCCGCGGTAATAGACCGTCCGCCCGTCGCGCAGGCTGTTCTTGTAGTCCTCGGCCGTCATCAGTGGCATTCGTCCGTCCTCCCGGTCTGCGCTCCCGTGGCGGCTACCGCCGCCAAACCCGTCGCAAGACTCCGTGTTTGGCCCCAGCCGCCACCACCCCAGGATCTTGCGCCTCACGACTCACTTCGTTGCGTTCTGCGGCGCAAGCTCCTAGCCGCCGCGCCGGCCAAGCGATCCATGTTGTCACCCCGCCCGCCCGATGCCAAGTACCGCGGTAGCGCGGAGTCGGCGACACTGATATGCTTGCGACTTTTCCGGACGAACCGGCCGCAGAGCGGTCCGGTGCGCCCTTTCTCCGTGTGAAAGGCGGCTCGTACGACCGATGACTGTCGAGACCAGACCGGCCGTTGATCGCGATCGCGCCAACGAGGTCGTGCAGCGCTTCCAGAGCGAGTCCACCAAGTGGCTGTACGGGCTCGACGACGCGGCGCGGATCCTCTCGTGGGCGTTCTTCACGCTCCTCCCGTACACGGACAAGCTGAGCCAGGGGAAGAAGCTGCGCCAGCCGCACCTCATGTTCCGCGGGCCGACCGGCACCGGCAAGACCGACCTGGTCAGCGCCTGCGCGATGGCGATCGACGCCAAGTTCGAGCGCATCCAGGGGCTGCCGACCTACATGCCGGAGGACATCCTCGGCTACGAGACCATCGTCGAGGAGGTGGACGGCAGCCGCAAGATCCACTTCAAGCCGGGCAAGCTGATGGCGCACATCGTCCTCATCGACGAGGACAACCGCCTGTCGGGCAAGACCAAGGCGGCCGTGCTCGAAGGGATGGAGGAGAGCTCGGCGACCCTCAACTCAGACTACGGCGACATGGCCGAAGGCAAGATGCTGCCGCTCTTCCCGCTGTCGTGCGACTACAACGACATCGACGGCCCCCGCTTCTTCATGGTGATCTGCACGGAGAACATCTTCGGCGAGGAGGAGGGGACGTTCGCCAACCCGGTGGCGCAGCTCGACCGGACCACGCTCTCGATCAACATGCTGGATCCGGAGAGCGAGGACGACGAGCTGAACATCAGCGCGCACAACGTCGTCGGCAAGAAGGTCCAGAAGCTGACCAACCTGTACGAGGTGCTCGACATCGCGCAGTACATCTTCGACAACGTGACGATGTCCGATTACGCCCAGCAGTACAAGGTTCGGCTGATCCGCAACACGCGCCCCCACCGGGTCCAGGGCCGGGCCGCCCGAACCGTCAAGGAGTACATCAAGGTCGGCATCTCGCCCCGCGTCCACTTCCACCTCGAGGCGGTCGCCCGCACGTTCGCGTTCTTCAACGGCGACATGGTCATCACGCCCGACCACATCAAGGCCGTCGCCGAGCCGGTACTCGCGCATCGCCTGGTGCTGCGCGAGGGCATGGAGTTCTCGGTCGACAAGGAGGACCTCCTGAACCGCATCGTTCAGGACATGGAGGTTCCTCCGTGGAAGTAGAGGAGGTCTTCGCGCGGTTCCGCGACATCAAGCACGGCATCAAGACCCGCAAGAAGTCGACCAGCATCCATTACGGAGAGCACAAGAGCGGCTTCAAGGGGGCCGGGTACGACATCGTCGGGGTGGACCAGTGGCGCCCGGGCCAGCCCCTCAAGGACATCGCGTGGACCCTCAGCCTGCGGACGTTCCCGGAGAAGCTCTTCCGGATCGAGCGGATGGAGCCGAAGGAGCTCCGGACGCTGATGTGCGTCGACCTGTCGACGTCGACCCTGTTCCAGATCTCGCAGGCCTCGAACAAGGCGCTGCTGATGCTGGACCTCATCGGCAACATCGGCCTGACGCGCGCCAACGTGCGGGACCCGGTGGGCCTGCTCGGCTTCTCGGACCAGATCGAGCTGTTCGTGAAGCCGAAGCTGGGGACGTCGCAGGTCTTCTACATCGCCAAGCAGATCTTCGACAAGATCGCGATCGCGCGCGAGTACCCGCAGAAGCGGGCCGCGAAGTTCTCGCTGCCCCTGCTGTTCATGGCGTCGCGCCTGAAGATGCGGCACTCCGTCATCTTCCTCTCGGACGTCGTCGACCTCGTCAACGACGACGCCGCGATCGACTTCAAGCTGCTCCGCCTGGTGGCGTCGAAGCACGATATGATGATGCTCATCCTGGATGATCCCGACGAGTTCCGGCTTCGCAGCAGGCTCGGGTACATCCGGATCTCGGACATGGAGACGGGCAAGCAGACGGTGATCTCCGCCCGCAAGGCGGGCGCGATCCGCCGCGACATCGAGGAACGGCGGGAAGCGCTCCAGAGCCGGCTGAAGCACGAGAGCGGCGTCGACTCGGTGGTGCTGACGCCGGAGAACCACGGGGAGGAGCTGCCGCGATTCCTGATCTCGCGGACGGCGCGCTAGGAGCCGCGAAACGGAGCGGACTCCTGGAGGATCGGGTTGGGCGAGCAGCCGCAGGCGACGGCAACCGGGGCGCGCGGACGTCCGGCGGCGTACGAACCGGCAGGCGAATGATGATGAGACAGATGCTCGTGTCGCTGGTAGCGGCCGGCGCGCTCGTGGGCGGCGCGCCGGGGTTGGCCGGAGCCCAGGATGCGGGCGCGTCCCCGGTGCAGGTGGAGACGCTCGAGATCGAGCCCACCGTCGTCAAGACGGGGGACGTCATCACGCAGGTCTACCGGGTCCGCTTCCCCGACCTGATCGCGCAGGGGCGCGAGATCATCATCCTCGAGGACCGCATGGTCCCCGAGAACCTGCCGATCCACCCGTTCGAGGCGGTCTCGCTCGAGATCCGCAAGCGACAGGTCGAAAGCGAGCACATCTGGGATTTCGCGTACGGCATGCGGCTGATCGCGCCGGAGAAGGCCGTCTACGTCGTGCCGTCGTTCGGGTTCTACTACCTGGTCCGGGATCTGGGCGAGGACATCGAGGACGCCGAGATTCAGCAGATCGACGGCGGGCAGGGCCTGGTGCGGTACGTGACCACGATGAACGACCTGCCGGTCCTCGACATCCGCGACACCATCGAGCTCGGCGAGTTCGGCGGGCAGGCGGTCTTCTTCCGGGCGATGGCGTGGGCGGTGGCCCCGCTCCCGCTGCTGCTCTGGCTGGTCTTCCTCGTGAGGCTGGCGCGCAAGCCGAAGACCGTCTCGCTGGAGGCGGCCCGCGAGGCGGAGGAGTTGGATCGGATCGAGGCGCAGATCCCGGTGCCGCCGTCGATCTGGGAGGCGCGGCGCACGCTCCGGGCGCAGCTCCGTGCGCTGGCGGGCGCGGCCCAGGGCGGGGGCGCCGCGGTGATCAGCGGCCTCGTCATCTCGGCCCGCGACTACCTCCGGGCGGAGCTGCCGGACGTCAACTCCGGCGACACGCCCCGGGACATCAAGGCGCACGTCGACGGCTTGAAGGACGGCGCTCGCAAGGAGGCGCTCTCCACGCTGGCGTCGCGGCTGGTCGTGTATCAGGACGGGCTCGAGCGGGGCGAGGTCACGATCGAGAACCCGGCCGGGGAGGTCGCCGCCCTCGACGCGTCGCTCACCGCGTTGCGCCCCCACATCCGGTTGTGGCGCGGGATGCTGGCGTTCGTCGGGCGCTGAGGCTGCCATGCTGCTGAACTGGTCCGAGTTCGTCGCGTTTCTGACGGGCAGCCTCGACGAGCTGCTCGGGACGGAGCTGGCGCAGGTCCGCTACGGCGACGTGGGAATGGCGTTCGCGCTGACCACGCTGGTCGCGGTGGCGGCCGCGGCGACGCTGGTCCGTCTGGCCGTGCGGCGCCGGCGGCACAGCCGGCAGCATTCGGGCCACGCCATCGACCCGAAGTACCGCAAGCGGCTCTGGATCCGGGCCGCCCACACGATGCCGAAGGTGCTGGTGGCGGGGGCCCTGGCGCTGGTCATCTTCGCGGCCGCCGATCCCTTCCTGACCGCCACCGAGGAGGTGAGCGGCTTCGTCGAGTCGCGGGTGCGCGTCGACCTCGTCGACACCTCCGGCTCGATGGCGTGGGAGTTCCCCGATACCGGCAAGTCGAAGGCCG
>JAPOWL010000559.1 GCA_026707615.1 Acidobacteriota bacterium
GTCTCGAGCACCAGGCTGCGGCAGATGACGTTCTCCAGCTCGCGGACGTTGCCAGGCCACCCGTAGCGGGCGAGCAGGGCCGTCGCGGCGGGGGAGATGCCCTTCACGGCGGCGCCGAGCCGCTCGGCGTGCTTCGACCGGAAGTGCTCCGCCAGCAGCGGGATGTCCTCCTGCCGCTCGCGAAGGGGCGGCACGTCGATGGGAAACACCGCCAGACGGTAGTAGAGGTCCTCCCGGAACGCCCCGTCGCGGATGGCGGCCTCCAGGTCGCGGTGCGTCGAGGCCACGACGCGGACGTCGACGGGGAAGGTGGCCCTGCCGCCCACCCGCGTGACCTCGCGCTCCTGCAGCACGCGAAGCAGCTTGGCCTGCAGCGCGACCGGCATGTCGCCTATCTCGTCGAGCAGCAGCGTCCCTCCGTTGGCGCGCTCGAAGCATCCGGCGCGTTGCGCGGTCGCCCCGCTGAACGCACCGCGCTCGTGCCCGAACATCTCGGTCTCCATCAGCGTCTCGGGCACGGCGGCGCAGTTGACGGCGACGAACGGCCTCCGCTTGCGCGGCCCGTTGAAGTGGAGCGCCTCGGCCACGAGCTCCTTGCCGGTGCCGCTCTCGCCCGTCACCAGCACGCTCACGTCGCTGCCGACGACCCGCTGCATCAGCTCGCTCACCTTGCGCATCCCGGGGCTCGATCCGATGAAGCCGTCGAACGCGTAGGTGGTCTCCAGCTCCGAGCGGAGGCGGTGGACCTCGGCCTTCATCCGCTCGATCTCGATTTCGCGGGAGACGTCGCGGTAGATGACGAGGTCGCCGATCGGCTCGCCGGCGGTGTCGGAGACGGACTGCGTGAAGCGATAGAAGAGCGACACGCCGGGCGGCGCCCCGCGGCGGCGGCGCGGCTCGACGAGGTGGGGCGTGCTCTGCCCGGTCCGCGCGGTCAGGCCCGGCTGCCACGACTCGCGCGTCCGGCCCTCGAAGCGGGCGTCCGCGTCGCGGAGCGAGAGCTGCCGCAGCTCGGCCGGCGTGAGGTCGAACAACGCCTCGTACCAGCGGTTGGCGAAGACGAGCCGTTCCGCCCGGTCGTACATCGCGATGGCGTCGCCCGTGGCGTCGAGCACGGCTTCCAGGCGCCGGTGACTGTGCGTGAGCTGCCGGCGTCCCTCGGCCACGTCCCGCTCCAGGTTCCACTTCTTCACCAGCGACAGGCTGATCTGCTGCACTTCCTCGCGGGCGAAGGGCTTGCGGACGTAGAGGATCTTGTGCAGCAGGTCGACGTCGCCGATGATCGCCGAAAGCGGCTTGTCGGAGTACGCCGTCATGATGACCACTTCCAGGTCGCGGTCGACGGCCCGCATGCGGCGCACGGCCTCGACGCCGTCGATGCCGGGCGGCATGCGGACGTCGACGAAGGCGACGGCGATGGGCTCGTCGCGCTCGTGCGCCTGCGCGATGGCCGTGCAGCCCTCCTCGCCGGTCCGGGCGTGTCGCAGGTCGAAGGGGGGGAGGGCCAGTCCGGACGGTTGGCTCCGCGGATCCATGAAGGCCGCGACGAGGTCGTCCGACGCCGCCGTCGTGCGCCGCGGCAGCAGCATCTCGCGGAAGTCGTCGTGGATCTGCTGCTGGTCGTCCACCACCAGCACCCGCGTGTTCATCGCCTTCGCGGCGGGCGCCGCTACCGGTCCCGCGTCGACGCCCGGCCCGGTCACTGCCCGCCTCCCGCCGCCGCCGGCCGCTGCGGTTCCTCCACGAGGCGCAACGTCACGCGCATCGTGGCGCCGTGGCCGATGCCGTCGCTCAGGGGCCGTATGCTGCCCCCCGACCCGATCACGAAGTTGGCCGCGGAGTGCAGGCCCAGACCGCTGCCGTGCTTCTTGGTCGTGTAGCCGGCGTTGAACACGGAGCCGAAGCGGGACGGCTCGATGCCGATGCCGTTGTCGACGACGTCGATGACGAACGTCTTGGCCTGCTCGCCGCGGTAGGCCCGCAGCGAGATCCGGGGCCGCCATCCCGGGTCGTCCTCCGGACTCGCCGCCCGTTCGTCGGTAGCCTCCATCGCGTTCTTGAGCAGATTCACGAGCATCTGCTGAAAGCGGCTCTCCTGCACCAGAATCTCCGTGGGCGCGCGGGAGCAGTCGACCTCGATCGAGACGCCCCGTTGTCCGAGCGTTTCCTGGACCACCTTAACGGCGTCGTTGACGGTCTGGGGCAGGGCGATGAGCTTGCGTTCCACCGTGCTGTCGGTGAAGGACTCCTGGGTGCGGATGATGTCGACGATGTGGCGCACGCGCTCGCGCACCCGCCCGGCGGTGCCCAGCAGCGTCTCGTGCTCCGCGGCCAGGTCCCGCACGAGGGCGAGCAGGAAGGGCCGCACCTGCCGGCCCTGCTCGTCGTGCTCGAGCCAGTGAATCCAGTCGCTTTCGTGCGCGGCGACGAGGTCCGCCACCCGGGCGAAGCGCCGCATCAGCTCGCCCTCCTCCAGCCACTGGTGCAGCGTGTCCACGCCCGTCGCGACGCTGTTGATCGCATTGCCGATGTTGTGCAGGACGGTGTCGATGACTTCCAGGCGTCCGTGGGCGAAGGCCTGCGCCAGGGCCTCTTCCTCCATCTGGCGCGCGGTGATGTCCCGAAAGACGGCCACACCGCCGACCACTTCTCCCGACTCGCTGCTTACCGGGCTGGCGTTGACGCTGATGTACGCTCCGTCCGGGATGCGTGCGTTGCGGATGAAGACCCGCTGGTCCTCGACCGTCTCCCCGCGCACCGCGCGCACGAGCGGCAGCTTGTCCGTCGGCACCGGGGTCACCGCGTCGGGGTAGAACAAGCCGTACAGATCCGTCCATTCCTCCGGCGGCCGGTCCGTCGCGCCAAGGCCGATGATGCGCTCGGCGCTCGGGTTGAACACCGAGAACCGCATCTGCGCGTCCGCCACCACCACGCCGTCGCCCATGCTGCGGATGATCGCGTCGAGCACCTGCACCCGCTCGTGCAGCTCCGCCTCCAGCCTTCTCGCCTTCTGCGACTGCGCCGTGGTCGCCGTGACGTTGCGCAGCACGACGGCGCCGCCCATGCACCGGCCGGCGGCGTCCAGCAGGGGGTAGCCGCTGGCGTTCAGCCAGAGGTCGTCCTTCCCCGTCGTCGCGCTCCGGTTCCGCAACCGCACCAGTGCTTCGCCGGTCGGCCTGCCGCGGATCGCGGCGGTGAGCGGCAGGTCCTCCGGCGGGAACACGGTCCGCCCGTCCGCCTGGTAGACCTCGAAGTGCTGCGCCCAGCGCTCGGGGTTCAGGGGGTCGTAGGTGTCGCTGAGCGCTCTGGCGGCGGCGTTCACGGCCACGAACCGGCCCCGGACGTCGGCCACGATGACCGCGTCGCTCATGTTGTCGAACAGGCTCCGGAGGATGGCCGAGTTCCATTCGGGTCGGGGTGCGGCGTCGGCGGGATCCGCCTCCTGCCGGTCGTTCCGGTTCCGCGCGGCCGCGCCCAGTGCCGCGCGGAGGGCGAGACCGAGGTGCCGCGGGTCGGGCGGCTTGAGCACGTAGCCGTGCGGAGCCGAGCGCTGCGCCCGGTCGAGCAGCTCGGCGTCGGTCGTCTCCGTGGCGTAGACGAGCGGCACCCCGAACCGCTCGGTGATGCGCTCGGCCGTCTCGATGGTCGGTTCTGCCATCTCGCCCGCCGCGAGGGTGACCAGGACCAGGTCGGGAGCCGCTTCGGTGGGCAACTCGACCGCCGCCGGCCCGGGCGGGGCGGCGTGGTGGACCGTGTGGCCCAGGCGGGTCACCGAGTCGGAGAGGGCCGCCCGGGAGCCGGGATCGGGGTCGACGATGAGCACGCGCGCATGCCGCGGCGGGGTTTCGCGCCCCGTCGATGTTTCGTGCATAGGACGGTTTTCCTCGAAGTGGTGTCGCGAACGCCGGTTCAGGCAGCGAGAGAAAGCCGGTCGAGGGGGCGCTGGCTGACTGAGGACGGCCGGCAGGTCGTGCGGACCGCGGCTCCGAAGGTCTCTCGGTGGAGCGACGTCACCTCACGGTTCGGACGTGTCTCGCCCTTCTTGCCCAGCAGGAGCGTTCGGCGTCGTGCGGAACACACGTCCCGCAAGTCCCGGTCGCTCCCGGCAGAAGGACCGGTTCCTCACCCAAACGAATAGCCTAACCCAGCAGACATAAAGATAGCGTGTTGTTTTCTTTAATTGTCATGTCATTTGAAGAATTCCAGCCTGTGTGGCGCCACGGCGGACCCACCTACGGACGGCAGTGCGCGCCAAGGTTGGGGAGGAAAGAAAGGGGAAGGGAGAAACCCGCCAGCCGTCAGCGTCGCGGCAAGGCGTACGCGGCCAGGACCCGCTGCATCAGGGCGATTTGCCCGGACAGGCCCTGCTTCCGGTAGACCTGCTTCAGAAGCCAGCGGACGTAGCTTTCCTTGTAGCCGGTGGCCGCGGCGATCTCCCTCACCGCCCGCCCCTCGGCCAGCAGCGCCGACACCCGGGCCTCGGACGGCGTCAGGCCGAGCAGCGCGGACACCCGCACCGGGTCGATGCGCGGACGGATCGCCGGGTCGACCACCAGCACCAGCGCGGCCGCCCGGCGGCCCCCGAAGTCCGCCTGCGCGACCTCCACGGGGGTACGTGGAGCGCCAGCCGCGACCGGAGCAGGGGGCGCTGAATCCGCATCGAGCCGCCGGTCGGCGGCGTTGCCCGCGGTGCCGCAGGTCTCGTCGATCAAGGCAGCCGCGGCGGGCCAGTGCGCGTCGTCGAGCGCTGCCTTGTGCAGGAGCTGAAGGATCTGATCGAAGGCATCGAGCGGGTTCATGACGCGTCGCGGCGGCAAGAACGACGTCATCGGCTGGGCGCCTGCCGCGGCGCGTTCACGGGGAAGGGGACGCCGCAAGCCTTGGGGCGTCTGACAGTTACCACCCGATCTGGGCGGAGAATCGCACCCCGACGCTCGGGCCGGACTGCGGGTCGTAGGTCTCGCGCATCGCTTCCACGCGGAGGTCGGTGCCGGCCTCGGGCAGGGCGTAGCCGGCGGCCAGCCGCAGGCGGGCCGGGGGGGGGCCCAGGGCGCCGAGCGACGCCCCCGGGGGGGGCCCCGGGGCCGCCTGCTGCCCCCACATGGCGTGCATCCGGCTGGCCGCGGCGCCCCACTCGGGCTCCAGCGACACCCAGGCGCCGCGGCGCGTCACGCCCGGGCCGGCCCGCAACGCCAGGCTGGCTCCCCACTCCTCGAAGCCCTCCGCCTGGTGCGCCAGCAGGTAGCGTCCCGACGCGCTCAGCTCGAGCCCCAGCCCGACATGCGCCAGGGCGATGCCGCCGCCCACCTCCGAGCCGAAGCCGTCGATGTCGCTGCCGCCGTCCCAGCGGCCGCCCGCCTCCAGCCGGGGACGCACCCGCGCGGCGTTCGACGGTGCCCATTCCGACTCCCACTCGAGCAGCATCCGCGCCCGGGTGGCCGTCGCCCGCGCCTCCGGCAGGTCCAGGTGGGCGTCCGACGCCACGGCCACGTGGAAGACGTCCGCCTTCACCGCGAGCCCGCCTCCCGCCGTTACCTCCTGCCGCGCGCCGCCCGCGGCCATCCGCATCCCGAGGCCCGTGTCGACCGTCCCGAAGGTGTCCACCACCTGCAACGCTCCCCGCCCGGCGCCGCCGGAGCCCCATACCTCGAGGCCGGCGCGCGGCGTCCACTGCAGGTAGGGATGTGCGCTCGTCAGGTCTCCGTCGACTGCCGCGGGGACCGCATCCGCCTGGCCCCCGAGCGTGTAGCCGAGCTTGCCGCGGCTGTGCGAGGCGGCGACCCCCACCAGCAGGCGGGAGCCGACGCGGGTGTCGACCCCCAGGTGCACCGTGAAGAGGTCCCCGCGCGCCTGCGCGCCGGGCGTCGCCTGCACGGCGGTCCGGGTGGTGGCGGCGCGGCCCCAGACCACCCAGCCCGCCGGGTCGCCGGA
>JAPOWL010000398.1 GCA_026707615.1 Acidobacteriota bacterium
GCTCTCGAGGCGCACGAGGCGCCGCGCGACCGCCACGTCGCGACCGGTGACGATCGTCACCGCGCAGCGCGCGGCCAGGGCGGCGACGAGCGCGCGCGTCGACTCCGCCAGGGTCGCCTGCTCCGGCCGGTCGACGATCGGCGTCAGCGTGCCGTCGTAGTCGAGGAACAGGATGGTGGACCCGGAACGCACCGGCGCGAGCCAGCGCTCCCTCTGTTCCGGGTCCAGGGCCCAGGGCAGTGCGAGCGCCGCCTGACGCGCCATCGCCGAGCCCTCTCCGTGCCCGGGCTCAACCGCCCGCGGCCTGCAGGTCGGCCGCGACGCGTTCGGCCTCCCGCCAGACCCGGAGCAGGTTGCCGCCCCACAGCTTCCCGATCTCGACCTCCGTGTAGCCGCGGCGGACGAGCTCGACGGTGACGTTGAACGTCTCGCTGGCGTCGGACCAGTCCGAGACGCCTCCGCCGCCGTCGAAGTCGGAGGCGATGCCGACGTGATCGATGCCCATGCGCTCGACGGCGTAGTCGACGTGGTCCACGAAATCGGCTACCGCCGCGTCGGGATAGCGCTCGTTGAGCCCGTCGAGACGGTCCAGGAAGTCGATCGCGGGCTCGGCTCCGAGCTCCTCCGGCTGCTGGCCCGGAATCATCCCGAAGTCGGCCCGGAGGCGTGCGTAGGCCACGCTCAGCCGCTCCGCCGACTCCGTGAGGAACGCCCCGAGGGCGACCGTCTGGAGCACTCCCCCGCCGGCGCGCAGCGCGTCGAGCTGCTCGTCGTCCATGTTGCGGGCATGCTCGTGCAGGGCCGCGACGCTCGAGTGGGAGGCGATCACCGGCGCCGCCGAGAGCCGCGTAGCCTCGAGCATCGCCTCCTTGGAGATGTGCGAGACGTCGACCATGATGCCGAGGCGGTTCATCTCGGCGATGACCTGCGCGCCGAACTCGCTCACGCCTCCGTGCTCGGCCTCGGTCTCTCCGGTGCCCTCCCGCGCCGTCGCCGAGTCGGCGATGTCGTTGTGACCGCTGTGGGCGAGCGTCATGTAGCGCGTGCCGAGCTCGTGATACGCGGCGAGGCGCTCGAGGTCGGTGCCGATCGCGTAGCCGTTCTCGATGCCGATGGCGGCGACCAGCTTGCCGCTCGCCGCGATGCGCTCGACGTCGTCCGCCCGGTAGGCGATCTCGATCTCGTCCGGATACAGCTCCCCGGCCATGCGGTGGATCGCCTCGAACTTGGTCATCGCGTCGGCCCCGGCCCGGGCGTAGTTGTCGGGCGTGCGCTCCGTCTGGCCGACGTAGACGATGAAGAAGGCCGCGTCGAGCCCCCCTTCGCGCATCTTCGGCAGGTCGACCTGCTGATCGCCGCGCCGCCCGGGATCGACGTTGAAGGTGGCGAAGTCCAGCGGGATGTCGACGTGGGAGTCGAGCGTCACCACGCGTTCGTGGATCCCTCGTGCGCGCTCGACGAGCGCCGCCTCCGCCAGCTCCTCCGGCGACGGTCCGCCGGCGCACGCGAGCGCGGCGGCGCCGGCGCCCGCCGCGAGCATCAGTCCTGGACGCATGTGACGAATAGTATGCTGAGAGAGCAGACGGTGCCCCGACCCTGATGCACGCCAGCCGCTCCTTCAAGTCCCTGTTCTCGCTGCCCGACGACCTCCACTACCTGAACTGCGCCTACATGGCGCCGCTCTCGCGCCGGGTGGCGGCGGCCGGGCACGCGGCCCTCGAGCGGCTCGGCGCGCCGAGCCGCGTTCGGACGTCCGACTTCTTCGAGCCCTGCGACCAGGTCCGGAACCGCTTCGCCCGACTGGTCAACGTGACCGATCCCCAGCGGATTGCGCTGATCCCTTCGGTCGCGTACGCCATGGCGACCGTCGCCCGCAACGTGGACGTCGCTCCGGGCCGCAACCTGGTCTTCGTCGAAGGGCAGTTCCCGAGCAACGTCCACATCTGGCACCGGCTCGCGGCTGCGCGGGGCGCGGAGCTGCGCCCCGTCGCCGCGCCGCGCGCCGACGGGGCTCGCGCCCGCGGCTGGAACGAGGCCCTGCTGAACGCCATCGACGACCGCACCGCGGTCGTCACCGTGCCGCCGTTCCACTGGACGGACGGCTCGCGCTTCGACCTCGAAGCCGTGGGCGACCGCGCCCGCGGCGCCGGAGCCGCCTTCCTCGTCGACGGCACCCAGGCGGTCGGTGCCGTGCCCTTCGACTGCGCGCGCATCGCGCCCGATGCGCTCGTCTGCGCCGGCTACAAGTGGTTGACGGGCCCGTACTCCGTCGGTGTCGCCTACTTCGGGCCCGCCTTCGACGGGGGCGTGCCCCTCGAGGAGAACTGGATCACGCGGCGGGGGAGCGACGATTTCGCCAATCTCGCGAACGGGCGGGACGAGTACCGCCCCGGCGCCATCCGCTACGACGTCGGCGAGCGGTCCAACTTCGTGCTCATGCCGATGCTCGACGCGGCGCTGGCCCAGGTGTCGGAGTGGGGCCCGGCCGCGGTCGAGGCGCACACGCGGGAGCTGACGAACGGAGCGGCGGCGGCCCTGCGCGACCTCGGCTGCGGGATCGAGGAGGACGCGTGGCGCGCTCCGCACCTCCTCGGGGTGCGGCTGCCGCCCGGACTCGAGCCGGCGGCTCTCGCGGACGAGCTCCGCCGGCGGCAGGTCAGCGTATCCGTGCGGGGGCGTGCCCTCCGCGTCGCCCCGCACCTCTACAACGACGTCGACGACCTGGCGGCCCTCGTCGAGGTCGTGCGCGTCAGCCTCGCCTGAGCCCCGACCGCCGCTTGGCGCCGGCGGGCGCTTCGGGAGCCTGCGCGGGCTCCAGGTGCTGCATCGCACGTTCGGCGGCGCTGGCGCCGATGGACTAGAATCGGCGCGGCGCCGATGCATCTCGCCGTGGCGCCGCCGCGAACGCTACACGCAAGCAGGCATGGCAGGCAGGAGACTCGGCCGGGGGCACCGGCGCGCGGCGATGTTGGGTGCGGCGCTTCTGCTGCACGCCGGAACGGCCCTCGCGCAGCCGCCTTCGGAACCGCGCCTCATACTGGGCACGACCGTCGGCGCGCAGTTCGTCAGGGACGCGTTCAGCCAGCACATCCCGCTCCGGCTGCACGGCGAGCAGGGCGAGTTCGCGGCGACATACGACGTGGCGGCGGGGCTGGCCCACGACTTCAGCGCCGCGGTGCGCGTGTGGGGCCCGCTGGCGCTCGGCGTCGAGCTGGCCAACTTCCGCAAGACGAGCTCCACCGCCATCGAGGCGGACGTCCCCCACCCCGTGTTCCTGGGATTCGCACGCCGCCTGACCGCGTCGGTCGACGACGTGGTGCGGCGCGAGCAGGCCCTGCACCTGCAGGGGCAGTACTGGCGCGAGCTCTGGGGCACGCTGTTCGTGCGCTTCTTCGGCGGTCCGACCCTCTTCCGACTGCGTCACGACCTGGTGTCGGGCATCGAAGCTGCGGAAGGGCCCACCTTCGACGACGTGACGCTCGCCGGCCATCACACCATCCGGCAGAGCCGGGCCGACTTCGGCTACAACGTCGGGCTCGACGTGTCGTACTTCGGCCTCCAGCGACTCGGACTCTTCGGTCGCCACGAGATCCTGGAGCGGATGGCGCTCGCCTTCGTCGTGCGGTACAGCCAGGGCACGTCCGCCATCCAGCTCTCGGGGGGAATCGTGCAGCCGGAGTACGAGCTCGGCGGGACCCACATCGGCGGCGGTCTGCGCGTCGCGTTCTGACCGCAGAGCCGGAACCCGCGACCGCGACTCGCGGCCTCACTCGCGGGAGCGGGAGTCCGGGAACAGCTCCAGCAGCGCCAGCGGATCGACGCGCGCCTCGTTCAGGCGCACCGTCCAGTGCAGGTGTGCTCCGGTGACGCGGCCCGTGGCGCCGACGGCGCCGACCACCTCCCCCCGCGCGACCAGATCGCCCTCGGCCACGTCGATCGTCGACAGGTGGGCGAAGTACGAATAGAGGCCCCAGCCGTGGTCGAGGATGACGACGTTGCCCGAGAAGTACTGGTTGCCGGTCAGCACCACCCGTCCCCCGTTCGGCGCCCGAATCGGCGTGCCCGCGCCGGAGCGGAAGTCGGTACCGCTGTGCGGGTTGCGAGCCTGGCCGTTGAAGACGCTCCGGCGGCCGAAGCTGCTGGTTGCCGGACCGGGAACCGGCTTGCGGAACCCCCCGTTCCAGAGCCGTTCCGCGCTCGACACCTCGAAGATCGCCGCGACCTCCCGCGCCTCGCGCTGGATGCGCGCCAGCACGTCCGGGGGCGGATCGACGTAGCGCGGGGCGACTCGCAGCCGGCGAGTGGGGAACTGCTTGGGCTCCACGGCCAGCTCGTACGTCTCCCGCACCTCCACGCCGCCGGCTTCGACCTCCACCGCGACGGGCACGACGCCCGGCTCGACGGTCAGATCGATGCCTACGAGTCCGCGCCACAGGCGCCCGTCCTCGACCGGGAACAGGCGGATGGACCTGCCGAACGCCGTCACGCGAGGCGCCGTGCCGCGTTCGGCCACCCGCACCTCGAGGATGACCACCTCGCCCGGATGGAGGGCCCGCGCGCGATGGGAGATGTCGAGGGCGGGGCCCTCCGCGACCGCGGCGGCAGCCGCTCCGAGGATCAGCAGGGCGCAGGCAGAGCGCATCAGTCGGGTCATCGGGGTCCTCACCGCCGTCGGAGCGCGGTTGCGACGCATCGCAGGACGGCGGTCATCGGGGTTGACCGGCGGGCGCGGGCGCAGTGAGCCGCTCGACGATCTGGCCCACGTAGCGGCGCGCGCGATGCCCTCCCTCCGGCATTCCGCGCGCAACCGGGACGCCTGCCTGCGCGTAGTCGTGAAAGTAGAACGGAATGCCCTCGCCGAAGTAGACGCGCGTCGAATCCTGCAGGTGCAGGTGGACGTGGGGCTCGCTGCTGTTGCCCGAGTTGCCGACGCTTCCGAGCACCTGCCCCGCCACGACCCGGTCTCCCGCCTGCACCGTCACCGAACCCGGCTGCAGGTGACCGATGAAGAGGTACTCGTCCGGCGCCACCTCCAGGCCGACGTGGTTCCCGAGCCCGGCCAGCCCCCAGCGCGGCTCGCCGATCGCGACTTCCGGCTCGCCGTCGCTCGCGGCGAAGACGACGCCGGAGGCGGGCGCGCGGACCGGCAGGCCGTACGCGTAGTAGTCGTCCAGCTCCGCGCCGGATCCCTCGAAGCTCCTTCCGTCGCGGGTGACCAGCAGGTCGTACGCCCAGCGCTGGTCCGGCAGGAAGACGTGGTAGTTGACGTCCGAGTCGCCGCCGCCCCAGGCGACGGTCACCGGCCCGTCGAGCGGCAGGCGGAAGCCCACCTCGCTCGGCCGGTCGTCGTAGGACGACGGGTAGGCTTCGTAGGTCGGCAGCGTGAAGATGACGAAGATGAGGCCGGCGTAGCCCAGCACGTGCCAGCGGTTGACGCCGTGCTTCCACCGCCGCGCCGACAGGAGGGAGCCGACGAGGAGGACCGCGGTGGCGGCCGCGAGCAGGACCGGCCCCGCGTACCACAGCCAGAGCCCGATCTGGCCGAGGCGCGCCCTGAGGATCCCCAGCACGGCCAGGTGCCCGACGAGCACGATCGGGACGACTCGGACCCACCAGTCGACCGCCGTCCGCTCGGCGGGGTCGCGGCGCGGCATCGGCCGCAACGGGGTGCCTCGCCACGTCCGGCCCCCGGGACCGCGCGGGCTGCCCCGAGCGGCGTCGTCCCTGCGCTCAGACCGCTCCTTCTCGTCTGGCCGCATCGACCTCCTGCGCGTCCATCCCCAGTACTTCCCGGAGCACTTCGCTCGTGTGCTCGCCGAGCAACGGCGACCGGACCACCTCGGCCGGTGAGGCCGACAGCTTGATGGGGTTGCCGACGGTCAGATACGCCCCCCGCTCCGGATGGTCCACCTCGACCACGGTGCCCGTGG
>JAPOWL010000275.1 GCA_026707615.1 Acidobacteriota bacterium
CACCGCCGCAAGCCGGGAGGCTCGACCCCGCCGTTGCGACCGACATGGGAGGCAACTACTATCGCCCGGCACTTGCGCGCGTCCACCACGAGGGGTTCGCGGGCCACGCGGATGCCTGCGCGCCGGGCATCCTGGCCCGCCTCGCGCCGGTGCGCGAGCGCGGCGGGCTGGTCCTGGAGCTCGGCTGCGGTTCCGGAGCGCTGACCCGTCATCTGGTGGCCGCCGGTCACCGGGTCGTCGCCACCGATGCCTCCCCGGCGATGGTGGCCCTCGCGCGCGAGGCCGTGCCGGGCGCGGAGGCGGTGCGGCGGCTGACCCTGCCCGACGACCCGTTGCCCGCGGCCGACGCCATCGTCTCGGTGGGACACGTGCTGAGCTATCTGCCGGACGTCCGGTCGATTGGGCGCGCCTTGCGGGCCATCGCCGCCGCGCTGCGGCCGGGCGGCGTCGTGGCTTTCGATCTGCTCGATCGCGCCTACCGCGCGGCTCGCGCCGGCAAGGAGCCGGTGGCGGCGTTCGGCGGCGACTGGGCGGTCTTCATCGCGTTCGCGTCGCCCGACTCGGCGACCTACGTCCGTGACATCGCCACCTTCGTGCGCAACGAGGACGGTACGTGGCGGCGGGACGACGAGCGCCACGTCAACGTCCTCGTCGACGCGGCCGAGCTCGCAGGTCGGCTGACGACGGCGGGTCTGGAGGAGGTGGAGGTGGCCCGCGGGTTCGACGCGCGGCAGCAGATGGAGGAAGGACTGGTCGCGATCACCGGCGTTCGCAGGCCGGCGGCGGAGACGAGCCGCGGATTCGAGCCTCGCGCGGTTACGAATCCGTCGTGAAGCAGTAGAATCGCCTGTCGGGCTCCGGCCGCACCCGGTTCCGAAGCACTGCAGCCGGAGAGGGGGGAAGGACAGGGCCATGGCTTCATCGCGACGGCGATTCCTGATGCACGCGGCGGCGGCCGGCGGGGCCGTGCTGGCACGGCCGGCGGGCGCCCTGGCGGGATCGGCCGGGACCGGGACGGAGGCGTCCGCGACCGCCGCGCCGACGTTCTCGCCGCCCGAGATGCTCAAGCGCCACCTGGCGAAGGCGCGGGACCTTGCTCGGGAGCCGGCCCGTGCGCGCGCGGCGGCCCCCGCGGCCCCGGCGGCGCAAGGCGGCCCCGACTACGGCGCGCTCTACCGCAGCCGGCGCAACTGGGGCCGCTGGGGCGACGACGACCAGGTCGGCGCCGTCAACCTGATCACCCCCGAAAAGCGCGCCGCGGCGGCGGGGCTGGTCCGGACCGGGCGCACGGTGTCGTTGAGCCGCGTCTTCGAGCCGCCGCAGCACTTCATGCAGAAGGGCTCGCTGGGCGGCCCCGGCGGCTTCGTGGTCGACTACCTCGGCTTTATCTACCACGGCGGCGTCGTCACCCACATCGACGCCCTGTGCCACATCTGGGACGAGGAAGGCATGTGGTAGGGGCGCGACCCCGATGTGGAGGTGACGACGCAGGGCGCCAACTTCGGGTCGATCACGCACTGGAGCAACGGCATCATCACCAGGGGGGTCCTGCTCGACGTCCCGCGGCACCGGGGCGAGCCGCACGTGACAGAGGACAGCCCGGTGATGGGGGAGGAGCTCGAGGCAATCGCCAGCGCGCAGGGAGTCGCCGTGGAGCCCGGTGACGCGCTCCTGGTGCACAGCGGCTGGCAGTCGTACACCGACAGCGCCCCCGGCGAGGGCCTGGGCGGCGCGGGCCTCCACCCGAGTTGCGCGGAGTTCATCCGCGACCATGACGTGGCGCTTCTCGGCTGGGACCTGATGGACGCCGGGCTCGGCACGACCGACCTCGCCTGGCCGGTGCACGGCGTGCTCTTCCACTACGGCGTCGCCCTGCTCGACAACGCGCGGCTGGAGCCGATTGCCGAGGCGTGCGCGGAGGAGGGACGGCACGAGTTCCTGTTCATGCTGCTGCCGCTCAACGTGGCGCGCGGCACCGGCAGCCCGGCCAACCCGGTGGCGATGTTCTGATGCTCCAGGGGTCGCGCTCGAAGCAACGCGGCGCAGGGGAAGCGAGGCGGCGCAAATGAGGCGCATGACGATGGACGGCGTACGGGGGGTACGGTCGGTGGAGCCCGCGGGCTGCTTTGCGCAACGTGCGACGCAAGCATCCAGCGCTGGTGCAGCTTTCCGAGGCGCCGGGGGCGCGCCGGGGCGTCCGTCGGTGTGGGCATGCCTTGGGGCCCCGGGAGCGCTCGCGCTGGGAGCGCTGGTGCTGGTCGCGTGGCCGGCGATGGCGGCCGCCCAGTCGTCGGGGGCCGCGCCCGCGGCGACGGGCCCGTCTGTCGCGGCAGCAGCAGCCGCGGACTGGACGCCGCCCCGCACGGCCTGGGGCGCACCCGATCTGCAGGGCGTCTGGGACTACCGGACCCTGACCCCGCTCCAGCGCCCGCGCGAGTTCGCGGACCGCGAGACCCTGACGGCGGAGGAGGCGGCCGCCTACGAGGAGCGGCAGGGGGCCCTGCTCGACGACTACGACCGCGCCCCGAGCGTGCACGCCAAGTGGTGGCTGGACTACGGGCGGGACCTGACCGCGGACCGGCGCACCTCGCTGCTCGTCGATCCGCCCGACGGCCGGCTGCCGGCGGTGACCGACGAGGCCCGCCGCCGCGCCGCCGCGCGCGCGGAGCGACGGCGCCAGCGCCCGGACCACGCCGTGCAGGACCGGGGGCTCACGGAGCGCTGCCTCACCTTCGGCCTGCCGCGCCTGCCGGGCGCCTACAACAACAACGTCCAGATCCTGCAGACGCCGACCCACGTCGCGATCGTCAACGAGATGATCCACGACGCGCGGATCGTGCCGCTCGACGGGCGCCCGCACCTCGCGGACGCCGTGCCGCAGTGGCACGGCGACTCGCGCGGCTACTACGACGGGGACACCCTGGTCGTCGAGACCGTCGGCTTCTCGCCCCAGAGCGCCTTCCGCGGGTCGACGGCGGGTCTGCGCCTCGTCGAGCGGTTCACGCGCGCCGGCCCCGATACCATTCACTACGCGGTGACGATGTCGGATCCGGCCACGTGGACGCGCGACTGGACGGCGCTGGTACCGATGGCGAAGACCGACCAGGCGCTCTACGAGTACGCCTGCCACGAGGGCAACCACGGCCTGCGCAACATCCTGCACAATGCGCGCTACGCGGAAGACCCCGACTACGCGAGCAAGCTGTCGCTGCCGGCGCCCCGGCAGTAGCGAGGGAACGATGCGGACCGCCAGACCATTCGTCGTGATCGGCCTCACCGCAGCCGCCGTCACGGGCTTCGCCGTGGCGGGCTTCGTCGCGCCGGCCCGGGCCCAGACCGCGCCCGTGACCTTCACCGACCACATCCGGCCGATCATGGAGCGGAGCTGCTGGAACTGCCACGGCGAGGCGGTGCAGCTCTCCGACCTCGATCTCCGGACGCGCGACGGCGCGCTCGCCGGCGGCACCCGCGGGCCGGCGCTGGTGCCCGGACGCGCGGAGGACAGCCGCCTGTTCCGCATGGTCGCGGGCCTCGACCAGCCGCCGATGCCGATGAGCGGCGACGGGCTGACCACGGCCGAGGTGGACGCCCTCCGCACCTGGATCGACGAAGGGGCGCACTGGGACGCGGGCGAGGTGACGGCCGCCGCCGACGCGCTCGCCGCGCTCGAGAACGACGAGCTCCCGCCGGGCGCGCGCGACTACTGGGCGTTCCGGCACCCCCGGCGGGCGCCGGTGCCGGCGTCGGCGGACTTCTCCCACCCGGTCGACCGCTTCCTGGATGCGGCCCGCCAGGACGCCGGCGTCACCGCCTCCCCGCGCGCGGATCGCCTGACGCTGCTGCGGCGCGCCTACCTCGACCTCGTCGGCCTGCCGCCGACCCCGGAGCAGATCGAGGCCTTCCTGGCCGACACCGAGCGGGGCGCCTGGGAACGGCTGATCGACGAGTTGCTGGAGTCGCCGCACTACGGCGAGCGCTGGGGCCGGCACTGGATGGACGTGGCGCGCTACGCCGACACCGACGGCTTCGAGCAGGACTACGTCCGCCCCAACGCCTGGCGCTACCGCGACTACGTCATCGACTCGTTCAACGACGACAAGCCCTACAACCAGTTCCTGCGGGAGCAGCTCGCGGGCGACGAGCTCGACCACGTCACCGACGAGACCCTCATCGCCACCGGGTTCCTGCGGGCGGGGCCGCGCGTGAACTTCCGCGAGAAGGACAACCCCGAGCGGCGGCACGACTACCTCGACGACGTGCTGGGGACCCTCGGCCGCGGCGTCCTCGGCATGACCGTGCACTGCGCCCGCTGCCACGACCACAAGTTCGACCCGATCCTGCAGAAGGACTACTACAGCATGCAGGCGTCGATCTTCGGCTACGTCGAGATCGACTACCCGCTGCTCGACCGTCCCGAGGCGGATGCCTACTTCGACGCGATGCGCGCGATCGACGAGCGGCAGCAGCCGCTGCGCGACCGGGTGAGCGACATCGAGGCTCCCTACCGCGAGGAGTTGCGCGCGAAGATGATCCGCGAGCGCTTCCCGGAGAACGTGCAGGCGGCGGCCTTCAAGCCGGAGGCCGAGCGGACGCCCGGCGAGCAGCTCCTCGCCGCGCAGGTGCTCACGCTCAATCCGCCCCGGCGGCAGGTGGCCGACGCGCTGAGCTCGGACGACAAGGCGCGCGTGGACGAGTTGCGGGAGGCGATCGCGGCGCTGGAGGACCAGCGGCCGCCCGCCCCGGCGATGGCCCACATCGTCACCGACGGCGACTACCGCTTCACGCCGGACGGTCCTGGCGACAGCGTCATCGGGTGCCCCGAGTGCCGGACGCCGCCCGATGTCGACGGGACGTACCTCTGGGAGGACGGGGGACCGGACTACGAGGCGCCCCCCAACTACTTCCTGATTCGCGGCGACCCGTTCAGCCCCGGCTCGGAGATGGCGCCCGGCTTCCTGACCGCCGCCACCTACGGCGATCCCCCGACGGAGATTCCGCGCCCCGGCGGACGCACGTCGGGCCGTCGTCTGGCGCTGGCCGAGTGGATTGCGTCGCGCGACAACCCGCTGACCGCGCGCGTCATCGTCAACCGCATCTGGCACCACCACTTCGGGCGGGGCATCGTCCGCACGCTCGACAACCTGGGCCGGATGGGGGACCTGCCGACGCACCCGGAGCTCCTCGACTGGCTGGCCGTCGAGTTCATGGACCGCGGCTGGAGCTTCAAGGAGATGCACCGGCTGCTGATGACGTCGGAGGCCTACCGCATGGCGTCGGCGTTCCCGCACGAGGCGAGCGCGGCCGCGGATCCCGAGAACGACCTGCTGTGGCGCTACCGCCCGCAGCGCATCGAGGCCGAGATCCTGCGCGACAGCATCATGACCGTCAGCGGCGGCATCGACCTGACCGTGGGCGGCCCGCCGGTGTTCCCGCACATCCCGTCCGACATCCTGTTCCAGTCGGACGGCAAGGGATTCTGGTGCGGCAGCCCGGAGCCGGGGCGGCGGATCACGGCGCCCGCGACCGGCATCTGGTGCGAGGAGCCGGACCGTCCCGAGGTCTGGCGGCGGAGCGTCTACGTCTTCCGGCGGCGATCGCTCGGGTTCCCGTTCTTCGACACCTTCGACCTGCCGGATCAGAACCAGACCGCGGCGGCGCGCAACGTCTCGACCGTCTCGACGCAGGCGCTGACGCTGCTGAACAACCCGTTCGTCCTGAACCAGGCCGAGCTGTTCGCCGCCCGCCTGGAGCGGGAGGCGCCCGGCGACATGGACGCGCAGATCGAGCGCGCGTACCTGATCGCGCTGACGCGCACGCCGACCGCGGCGGAGCGCGAGGTCGCCCGTGGCCTCGTCGCCGGACAGTCGCTGGTCGACTTCACGCACGTGATGATGAACCTGAACGAGTTCCTGTACC
>JAPOWL010000184.1 GCA_026707615.1 Acidobacteriota bacterium
CGGCGCTCGAGCTCCTCGATGGCCGCGTCGAGGTCGGCGCCGGCGGGAATGGGCTTGCCGTGCCAGCCGTCGCGCCCCTCGATCGCCGACACCCCGCGGCCCTTCACGGTGCGGGCGAGGATCATGGTCGGCCGCCCGGCCGTCGACGCCGCCTCGTCGAGCGCCGCGAGGATGGCCGCGACGTCATGGCCGTCGACGACGATCGCGTGCCAGCCGAAGGCCCGCCACCGGTCGCGGTAGGCCTCCATGTCGTGGCCCCACTGCGTGGCGCGGCTCTGCCCGTAGCCGTTCACATCCGTGATGCCGCACAGGTTGTCCAGCCCGTAGCGATCCGCGACCTGGGCTGCCTCCCATACCGACCCCTCGGCCGACTCGCCGTCGCCGATCAACACGTAGGTACGGTAGGCGGAGCCGATGCGGCGGGCGTTCAGGGCGATGCCGACGGCGGCGCAGATGCCCTGCCCCAGCGACCCGGTCGCCACGTCGACGAACGGCAGCCGCGGCGTCGGGTGCCCTTCGAGATCGCAGTCGATCCGCCGCAGCCGCAGCAGCTCGTCCGCGGCCACGAAGCCGGCCTCGGCCCAGGCCGCGTAGAGCAGCGGCGCCGCGTGGCCCTTCGACAGCACGAAGCGGTCGTTGTCGTCGTCCTGCGGCCGCTGCGGGTCGAAGCGCATGTGGCCGAAGAAGAGCGCCGCGACGAGGTCCGCGGCCGAGCAGCAGCTCGACGGATGGCCGCTGCCCGCCGCGCTCGTCGCGCGCACGGACGCGATCCGGAGCCGTGTGGCAACGTGCCGGAGAGCGGAAACCGTCGACGCGGAATCGGGGGACACGACTGCTCCTGGCCCGCCGTTCGTCGCCGCGACCGGTCGCGCTGCGGCCTCCGCTCGGCGCCCAACCCAATCCTTCCGGAGTCCGCGCCGTGCCGCGGCGCGGACTCCCAGCGCCGGAAGTCTAGCACGCACCCCCCGCGCCGCCGGGGATCCGTCGCGCGCCAGTCCAGGGAGGTCAGGAGACCGCGCCGCCAACGTGCGATGCAGGGTGACGCGCCCGCGCGGACTCCCAACCAGCCCGTCAGGGCGAGCCGCCGGCGGTCGGCGTCCCCCACCACGGGAGGGCGGCCAGCAGGCGCGGATCGTCCAGCTCCCCGCGGCTGATCCCGTCGAGCTCGCCGGCCACGTTCGACCACGGCTCGAGCGCCAGCCGCACGCGGTCGCCCGGGCCGAGGCCTGCCGCCGCCGTCAGCTCGTTGTCGGCCATGCTGCGGAGGTAGACGACGGCCTCGCGGCCCCGCGCCGCCGGCGGGCCGTCCAGGACCTCCACCCCGCCGACGAGGACGGCGACGATGTGGTCGCGATAGGGCACCGAGCCGGGGCGCGGCACCGGTCCGACCGCGCGCACGGTCGCCTCCACGGTCGCGCGAACGCCCTCCTCGGCGGACCAGACGGCGCCTCCCGCCGCCGGGGCGGCCGGGGCATCCGGGGCATCCGGGACACCCGGGACATCCAGGGCATCCCAATCAATGGGCCGCCAGTCCCCCTGCGAGAGCTCGCGCGACGCGAACTGGTAGACGACGACCCGCGTTGCGGCGAGCCAGTCCGGGTCGCGGGCCAGCTCCGCCGCCAGCAACCGGCGCGGAGCGAAGGCGCCGTCGTCGTTCTGGCTGAGCCGCCCGACCGGCCGGCCGAGAGCGTGGCTCAGATGCTCGGCAAGGCCCGCCGAGGTGCCCCACCCGAGCGCGGCGAGGGAGTAGACGTTCGTGAAGCTGTCGCCGAGCAGCACGACCTCCGCCCTGCGCGCCGGGGTCCAGGCCTGCCCCTCGTCCGTCTCCACCCGCTCCGCGCGCACGGTCTCGGCCCGGAAGCGCCGGGCGCCCGCGCCCAGCCCGAGCAGGCGGGCCGTGTCGCCGCGGTTGGTCACCTCGACGGCCCGGATACGGTAGCCGCCGGTGGGCTCCGACAGCGCCGCCTCGCCCTCCACGAACGCCGCGAGATCGGCCGCGACGCGCCGCACCGTCTCCGGGCGCCAGTGCGTATCGGTCGCCAGGTAGAGCGGCCCCTCGCCCTCCCGGCGCAGCGCGGCGAGCGTCCCGGCGACGTCGAACACCGCGACGCCTCCCGCCTCGAGCTCTGCCACCAGGCGTGGGTACGAGGGGTTGGTGACGACCGGGACGCGAAGCCGCGACGCCCCGAGTCCGCCCGCCTCCACGGACGGCTTGACCGGGGTGGGCATCACGACGAGCCGCACGCCGCGCCGGCGGAGCGCCTCCCCCAGCGCGAGCAGCGCGGGTCGCGGATCCGCGTGGACGGCGGGTGTGAGCGTATCGCCCGCCGAGGCGCGCCGCGCGAGGTGGCGCGGCGAGAGGAAGCCCCGTCCCGTGACGTGGTCCAGGTCGGGCCGGTAGTAGAGCCATCCGCCGGTCCCGACCTCGACCTGCGCCGTCCCGGCTCCCAGCCAGGCGGTCATCGCCCGCTGCACCACGGGGCGCACGTAGCGCCCCACGACCGACTCGTCCGCCAGGCGGTCCTCCAGCTCCCGGGCCCGCGCCAGCAGGCCCCGATTCACGGCCAGGACCCGTTCCATCGCGCTCGTCGGCGCGGCCCCCCGCGCCGCCGCCGCACCGCGGCCCAGCTCGCGGTAGAAGCGGGCGTCGAGACCCAGCTGCACGGCGTGCGGCAGGGCGAGCGCGAGCGCGAAGACGCCGACGAGCACCCTCGCCACGCGCGGCGTCACCGCGGTCCGGCCCACCTCGGCCCGCGCCCGCGCGATGCGCTCCCGCTCCGCCCGCGGCATTCCGCTCCGGCGCTCGGACGGGTCGTTCATGGTCGGAACTCGCTCCTGGTCAGAAAATGAAGTAGATGAACGGGTTGAACGCCTGGGTGGCCAGCACGCTCCACGCCGCGGCGAACAGCAGCAGCGCGACCGCCGCCCGCAGCGGCGTCAGCCGGCGCGTCCAGTCCCACGTCTGCGGCGCCGCCCAGATGATGACGGCGGCGCATCCGAAGCTCGCCACGGAGTACGGCTCGTACAGCACCAGCCCCAGGACGCGCGCCGCATCGTCATAGGGCGCGAGGCCGAGCATGCTCCGCAGGTAGGCGAGGGCCGCCGGCAGATCCGCGGCGCGGAAGAAGACCCAGCTCACCAGCACGAGGCCGAAGGTGAGGGCCCGGCGGAGAGGGACCGGCAGCGCGGCGTAGGGACTCCCGCCCCGAGCCCGTTCCGCGGCCAGCAGCGCGCCGTGCATCGCGCCCCAGACCACGAACGTCCACGCGCTCCCGTGCCACAGGCCGCCGAGCAGCATCACCGCGGCCAGGTTCACGTAGGTGCGGCGGGGCCCGCGGCGGCTGCCGCCGAGGGGGACGTACAGGTAGTCGCGGAGCCACGACGACAGCGAGATGTGCCAGCGCCGCCAGAAGTCGGTGATCGACTCCGCGCGGTACGGCGAGTCGAAGTTCTTCGGGAACACGAAGCCGAGCAGCAGCCCGAGGCCGATCGCCATGTCCGAGTAGCCGCTGAAGTCGAAGTAGATCTGGAACGCGTACGCGGTGGCGCCGAACCAGGCGTCGAAGGCCCCGATCGACCCCGCGTCGAAGGCGAGGTCGGCGATCCGGCCGCACGGATTGGCCAGCAGCACCTTCTTGGCGAGCCCGAGGCTGATGAACGCCGCGCCCCGGGCGCACTTCGCGAGCGTGTGGCTGCGGCCGGCGAGCTGGCCGGCCACCTCCGCGAAGCGGATGATCGGGCCGGCGACGAGCTGCGGGAACATCGACACGTAGCACGCGAAGTCGATGAAGCCGCGGAGCGCGGTAGCGTGGCCGCGCGCGACGTCGATCGTGTAGCTCATCGACTGGAACGTGTAGAAGCTGATGCCGAGCGGCAGCGTCACCCGGAGCGCCACGTCGAGGTGCAGCCACGGAACCCCGAGCCAGGCGCCGACGCCGTTCACCGTGTCGACGCCGAAGTTGAAGTACTTGAAGAAGCCGAGCAGCGTGAGGTTCGTCGCCACCGACACGACGACGGCGGCGCGGCGGCGGCGGGCGCCGGACCGCTCGCCGGGATCCACCTCCACGATCGGCTGCGCCCAGCGGGCCGCCGTGCGCTCCCGGCGGGTCAGGCGGGCCAGCCAGACCGGGCCGCGGCCGGCCAGCGCGAGCCCGCAGAAGTAGTCGATCACCGTCGAGCCGAAGAGCAGCAGGACGAACAGCGGATTCGCCCAGCCGTAGAAGACGTAGCTGACCAGCGCCAGGCCCAGGTGCCGGGCGCGGCGCGGAAGCGCGTAGTAGAGGACCAGCGTGAGCGGCAGGAAGTAGAGCAGGAAGACGTGCGAGCTGAAGACCATCGCGCCGCCTCCAGTCTACCGAGCCCCGGGACTGCAACCGGCCAACGCGGCCCTCCGCGAAGTCGGCGCCCGCAGGAGGCCAACCGCGTAAGCTGGGAGTCTGCGCCGTAGAATGGCGCGGACTCCTGTAGGCCGGCTGGGCGGGAAGCGGAGCCGCAGGCGACGGTTTCCCGGCGAGGACTCTGCGCCGTAGAACCGCGCCGCCTCCCGCGGGAGGCTCAGACCCACGGAAGGATGGTTGGGCGCCGAGCGGCTGCGACGACCGCCGGGCCCGACGCCGGGAGACGGAAAGGAGAACACGTGGCCGATTCCATGCCCTCGTCGAGCGGCGCCGACCCGGCGGCCGACCCGCGGAAGATCACCGTCATCCAGGAGGAGCTGTTCGACCCGGGGCGCTCGAAGGCCGCGCGCTACGCGCAGCTCGTCGTGGGCCGGCCCGGACTCCGGGCCCTCGTCAAGCACGAGGCCATCGTCACGCTGACGAGCGCGCTCCCCGGCGCCCTCGGCCTGTTCCTGCGCTCGAAGCTGTACCCGCGGCTGCTCGGCGGGTGCGGCCGCAACGTCACGTTCGGGGCCAACGTCGTCCTGCGCCATCCGCACAAGATCCGCATCGGCAACGACGTCGTGATCGACGACGGCTGCTGCCTCGACGCCAAGGGCGACGCCAATCGCGGCATCGACATCGGCGACGGCGTCTTCGTCGGGCGCGGCACCATCCTGAGCTGCAAGAACGGCGACATCGTCATCGACGATCACGCCAACATCGGCTTCAACTGCGAGATCTTCTCCGGCGGCCGCGTGCGCCTGGGCAAGCACACCCTCGTGGCGGCGTACACCTACCTGGTGGGCGGCGACCACACCTTCGACCGGACCGACGTCGCGGTGCTCTACCAGGACCGCGTGGCCCGCGGCATCGAGGTCGACGACAACGTCTGGCTCGGAGCCCACGTCGTCGTCGCCGACGGCGCCACGATCGGGCGGGACGCCATCGTCGGAGCGGGAGCCGTAGTCCGCGGCGAGATACCTCCGTTCGCCATCGCGGCGGGCGTTCCCGCCCGCGTCGTCCGCGACCGCCGGGAGGCGTCCGGGGCGTGAGCGGGCATCAGGGGCGAAGCGGCACGACCGGCCAGCCGTCGCCCTCGGTGAACTCCCGCGCCGCGAAGCACCAGACCACCATCCGCTTGCCGTCCCAGTAGGCCGGATCGCGCTGCGCCCGCCGCAGCAGGTTGACCCGCGCGGCGGTCGAGGCGGCGCCCCGCACCGCCACGAGGTCGACCGCCATCCCGAGCTCGAAGGCGAGCTGGTCGGGGAGCCCGGCACCGGTTGCGTGCATGTCCCCGCCCGCGTGAAACACCAGGTTGTGGCTGTCGCCGAGCAGGACGATGGGGCTCGCGGGATCCGGCGCCACCGACGGCGAGGGAGGCGCGGGCGTCTCGGGGGCCGTCGGCGCGTCGTCGCCGGGGGGCGTCCCGGCCCGCCGGACCTCGCGGAGGCGCAGCCGCTCGCCGGGCGGCGGCGGGTCGAGGCCCGGG
>JAPOWL010000428.1 GCA_026707615.1 Acidobacteriota bacterium
CTCGCCGAGGCCCCCGACCTGACCATCGGTCGCAGCCGGGTGCGCCTGGAGGACGGTCGCTACCGCATCACGCTCGATCTGCCGCGGATGGCGGAGGCGCCGCCGGGTGCGCCTCGTCCGACGGCCGCAGGCGACGCAGCGGTCAGCCCGCCGCGAACTGAGGAAACGCCGGCCGGGGCTCCGGCGCCGGGGGCGACGGCAGGCGACGCGGAGGTCGACCTGCCGCGGGTGGACGAGACGCCGACCGGGTCGCACGGACCGGGGGCGGCGCCAGCCTCTTCTTCCTCCGACCGCCTCACGGGGGACATCCTCCTCGACCCCGATCCGGGCCGCTCGCTGCCGCCGTTCACGATCCGCGGCGCGCGCGGCTGGACCACCGGCTACGTCGTGCCGGTGATGTCGGGCACGCTCGACGGGGCGCTCGACGTGAGCGGGCGCGCGCTCTCCCTCGCCGGGGGGAGCGGCTACCACGACCACAACTGGGGGCACTGGGAAGGCGTCTCCTGGCAGTGGGGCCAGGTGGCGGGGGGCGGCTTCTCCTTCGTGTACGGGAGGGTGTACCCGCCGGCCGACGCGGCGGACCCCGAGCACATGCCCGGCTTCCTGCTCGCGCTCGGTCCCGACGGGCCGGTGGGGTACGCCACGCGGGTCACGATCGCGGAACGGGACGGGGCCGCGTCGGACGGCCCGGAGCGGATCGTCGTCCGCGCGCGGAGCCGGGCGCTCGACCTGACGATGACGCTCGGCGTCGAGGACCGCGTGGTGAGCCGGATGGACCGCGCCAGCATCGGCAACGCGCTCGACTTCCACCAGATGCGGGCGGCCTACCACGTTCACGGCCGGGTGGGGGGCGAGGAGGTCGACTTCACGGCGGCCGGTGCCGCGGAGACGTTCCGCGGGCGCCCCATCCCGCCGCCGCCGCGCTGACGCCGATGCCGAATGGGACGAGGCGGAACCGGACGGGGGCCGCCTGGGAGCTTGCGCCGCAGACGCAACGCAGTGGAGTCCCGCGGCGCGAGCAGGGCGGTGGGGGCCGGGACCGAGCACGGAGCCTGCGGCGGGTTTGGCGGCGCTCGCACTTGGTATGCTAAACGGATCCCGCTGGCCGAGGGCGTGGCTGCCGCGCTGGCGCGGGGTAACGAACGCGCCCGCCGGGGCGTCGAACGAGGAGGCTACAGATGGGTAATCGACACGTCGCGTCGCGGTGGCTGCTGGCGCTGGCGCTCGTCGCGTTCGTGGCGCCCGCGTGGGTCGCCGCGCAGGAGTCGGCGGAGTACGAGCTGCCGCGCACGCCGAACGGCCAGCCGGATCTGCAGGGCGTGTGGGACTTCCGGACCCTGACGCCCCTCCAGCGGCCGGACGACCGCGCCGAGCAGGCCGTGCTTTCGCCGGAGGAAGCGGCGGAGATCGAGGCGGCGGCGGTGCAGCGCGCCGCGGAGGCCGATGCGCCGAGCGAGGTCCGCACCGAGCCGCTGCCGGTCGGCGGCAACGTCGGCGCCTACAACGACTTCTGGTTCGACCGCGGCGCCGGCGTGGTCGACGACCGCCGGACCTCGCTGATCATCGACCCGCCGGACGGCCGGGTGCCGGCCCTGCAGCCGGGCGTGCCGGAGCAGGGCGGCGCCGCGAACGCGGAGGACGTCGCGTCGACGCGCCCCGTCCGCTTCCGCGTGGGGGGCATCGGCACGGACGGCCCCGAGGACCGCGGGCTGGCCGAGCGCTGCCTCCTGGGCTTCAACACGGGACCGCCGATCATCCCCGGCGGCTACAACCAGAACCTGCAGATCTTCCAGACCGCCGACCACGTCGCCATCCTGCACGAGATGGTGCACGACGCCCGCATCGTGCCGCTCGACGGCCGCCCGCACCTGCCGGACGACATGCGCCAGTGGATGGGCGACTCGCGCGGTTACTGGGAGGGCGACACGCTGGTCGTGGAGTCGTCGAACTTCACCGACCAGACGGCCAGCTTCAACCCGTCCGTCGTCGCCGCCATGGGCACCGGCGAGACGCTCCGGCTCACGGAGCGCTTCACGCGGATCGACGCCGACACGCTCCTCTACGAGTACACGGTCGACGATCCGACCACCTTCACGCGTCCCTTCACGGTGGCGCTGCCGATGAAGCGCGGCGTCGCGATGTACGAGTACGCCTGCCACGAGGGCAACTACGGCCTGATGAACATGCTGGCCGGGGCGCGGGCCGAGGATCGCGAAGCGGGGCAGTAGCCGGTTGCGCCGCGTCTGCGTGGCCGGTGCTCCCACCCGGTGCGTCGGCGGGGGCTCACACTCAGGTGTGAGAACTCAGCCCGGACGCCTGGCGGTTCGATGCGCGGCGCCGCGGCGGATCCGCGCGCGGCAGGCGGAACTCGGAGCTCTGACGGAGGCGCGCGCGCCATTGTCTCGTTCGCCGGTAACGGCCGGCGTGGCGGCTCCCTTCGGGTCGCCGCGCCGGCCCCGACAACCCGCATCTCGGCAGGCAGACGCATGACCAGATTCGCCTGGATCGTCCTGATTGCCCTGGCACTGGGGGCAGGCTTCGGCGGCAGCGTAGTCGCGACGCCCGCGCCCTCGTCGCAGGCGGCCGCGGAAGGCACGCTGAAGCTCTACGTCTTCAACTGCGGCCACATCCGCTTCGACACCCTCGAGCGCTTCAGCATCGGGGACGACGAGACGGACGTGCGCGAGCTCATCGTCCCCTGCTACGTCGTCGAGCACCCGGCCGGCCGCATGCTGTGGGACGGCGGGCTCCCCTCGTCGATGGCCGAGACGGACGGCTGGGTGGGCAACACGCGGCTCGACCGGACGCTGGCCGATCAGCTGGCGGAGCTCGACCTGGGCTTCGACCTCCGCTCGCTGGACTACGTCGCCTTCTCGCACATGCACTACGACCACGTCGGCGTGGCCAACGAGGTCGAGGGCGCGACGTGGCTGGTGCAGGGGCCGGAGTACGAGGCGATATTCGGAGGCGGCGTCGAGGTGGCGGCCGCGCAGCCGGAGCTCTACGAGAACCTGCGGGACGCCGAGCGCATGATCCTGGACGGCGACCACGACGTCTTCGGCGACGGCCGCGTGCGCATCATCTCGGCCCCGGGCCACACCCCGGGCCACCAGGTGCTCTTCCTCGATCTGGCCGACACCGGACCGCTGGTGCTCTCGGGCGACCTCTACCACTTCCGCCTGAGCCGCGCCGACCGCCGCGTGCCCACCTTCAACTTCGACCGGGAGGAGACCCTGGCGTCGATGGAGCGCGTCGAGGCCTTCGTGGAGGAGATGGGCGCGACCTTCTGGATCGAGCACGACCTCGCCCTGTTCCAGACGCTCGACCTGGCCCCCGCGTACTACGAGTAGACGCGGGCGCCAGCCCGCACGCCCGGCGGCCCCGCGGCACCTGCGCTCCGCGAGCGCGGCGTCTCCCGGGGGCCGCGCCCTGCGGTCTCCGAACCGGCGGCTGCGAAGCCCCCGCTGTTCCAGCCGGAAACGGCACGGGCTTGAGTGGGAGCCGGCCGCCGCGAGTCCAGTCCGCGCCCGGGCGCCGACTGTGCTCGGGCTCGGGAGGCCGGGGCTCAGGCGGCGCCGACCGGCCGCGTCACGCTCCAGTAGACGATGGCGGCCGCCGCGACGTGCTGCAGCATCAGCGTCATCACGCCCGGCACGGTGGCCCCCGGGAACGCCGCCGCCCCGCTCTCGGTGAGCATGTAGAGGTCCGGCAGCAGCGAGACCAGCAGGGCGACCAGGACGATCCGCCGGAACAGCGGCACCGGTTGCTCGGACATGCTGTCGACCGCGAGGGCGACGGCCAGCCCCGCAGCGACGCCGACCACCGTCAGGAAGATGGTGGGCATCGTCACCGCCAGCGGCTCGAACGCGGCCGGAATGTCGAAGATGGCGAGCGCGGCTATCCGCAGGACGAGGTTGGCCGCCACCGCCGCAAGAATCGTTCGGAGCCACACCACCCAGGCCCGCGGTCCCGCCACCGACAGTCGCTCCGCGCTCATGGGACTACCCTTCATCCGCGGACTGGCCTCCATCGGCACGGCGCTCCGTCCGCCCTCGGACGCGCCAGCCGGTCAACGCTCGCATTATAGGCGCCCGCTCGGGGGGCAGCGGCGGGACCGCCTTCCCGCCAGTCAGCCGGGACGGCATCTTGCCTTGGCAAGGAGGTCGGCGTTGGCCGCACTCGAATAGATGCTGCCCCGAGGCCGGTCGATGAGATCCTTCCTCTTGAAGTCGTCCTTGAGGTTCCGGTTGCTCGTATAGAGAAGACGTACGCCGGTGGCTCTGGCCAGCGCGAGCAACATGCGGATCGTCCGAGTGGAGATCCGCGCGGGCCCGCAGCTTCCGTTCGTCGTTCGCGAAACTCTCCGCCGGAATGAAGCTTGCTCTCCCGGCGCGAACGTACTCGAGCAGCTTGTCCCGTCGCCCGATCTCCCGGGCGAACGCCGCGCCGGTGGAGTACACGAGGCGCCCGCCACCGTGGTCCAACCACCGGCGTATCGGCGCCGAGTCCGGCTTGACGGGGTCCGCGAGAAAGTCCCCGAGACGGTTCGCGTCGATGATGATGCACATCCGCAGCCGCCCGGTCAGTCGGCGAATCCCAGCAACTTGTCCGTTTCCTTCACGAAGAAGTCACGGTACCCCGCTGGGGCATCCCGCAGGTTGCCGTGCTCGTCCAGCGTCAGGTTGTGGATCGTGACGGCGTTGCCCGTCGGCTCGAAGTAGAGAATGGACACGTCGTCGGGCGTCAGCGACCCCTTGCGGACCGATATGCGGACGCGGTCGACGATGTAGTCGCTGTGCGTCTCTATGAGGAAACGGTGTCCGCGCTTCCTGAATGCCTCGATGAAAAGGTTCGCGAGCTCGGCCTGACCTCGGGGGTGAAGGTGGACCTCCGGCTGCTGGAGCAGGAACGACCGTCCGTCCCGGCCGCCTCCTCCACGACCTTGCTTCTTCCCATCGGACTCCGGTGCAGTCATCACGTCGACCAGGATAGGCAAGCTCTGACTCACACCGTAGCCGACGTCCAGAACGTTCGCGTGCGGTCCCGTGCGGACCTTGACCTGCAGCTGAAAGGGGTCGCTCATCTGGCGGCCGTGCCGCTTGACGCGAATGTCGGTGAACAGGCCCGATTCGCGGCCGAAGCCAACCAGCTCGTCGTGAAGCGAATCCCACTCGTCCTTGTTTCCGCGATTCAGCCGCATCAACAACATCGGGATGTGTTCGCCCTCGGGTGACGCCACTTCGCGTACCGGGTCGTAGGTACGCCTGGGTCTCGCACGAAGCGGCGCCACCGGTACGAGCGCGGGAAGCTGTGGGAGCCGGAGCGGCATCGCGTCGGTTGGGAACAGACCGTCCAGATACTCGGCGATCGGTTGCAGGTTCGGAAGCTCGAGCGGGACACGCGGCTCGCCCAGCAGCGGCTGGAGCGCTTCGGCGACCACATGCATGCCTGGGACCTCGCGGGGGCGCCGCTTCGCGCCCGCGGCCAGGGTCATCAGGACGTGGAGCATGAACACCACGTCGCCGAACGGGAAGGTCGTCTCCACTGCGCGGTCGGGAATGCGGACAGTGGTTCCGGCCTCCGTTCGCTGCAAATCGAGAAAGGCACCGGACTCGAAGCTGAACCGCAACGAAGCGATGACGGGTTGCGAGCCTTCTTCACGGAAGGTAGCGAGCAACTCGTACGACGGAGCCCCCGGGTCGGCGGCTGGATCGACCGTGAGTCCAAGCCGGAACTCGTCCCCGTGTCCATCCGGACCACGCCTTGACCGGACGATGTCGCGGAACGAGCCCATGGGGAACGGCTGTTCGTTGAAGTCGGGCGGTCGGGCGAGGTGGGGTTGGGAGAACGCCTGATGCAGGACCCT
>JAPOWL010000328.1 GCA_026707615.1 Acidobacteriota bacterium
CCTGCGACGGGTTGGCGGCGCTAGGAGTCTGCGCCGTAGAACGGCGCGGACTCCTGAAGGATTGGGTTGGGCGCCGAGCGGAGCCGCAGGCGACGAACGGCGGGCTAGGCGCTGTTGCCCTTTCCAACGGCGACGGGCGGCACTATGATTCGGTGGATGCGACTGCGCCGGGCGCTCCTTGCGGTTGGTTTCGTCGGCTGTCTCGCGGCGGGCGGGTGCGCGCCCCTGGACGTGCAGTCCGCGCTGGACGTCACCCAGATCACGACCGGGTGGCTCGACGTGGGTCTCGACGACCTCGGCCGCAACAAGATCGTGCCGACGATCTCGTTCCGGCTCCAGAACGTGTCCGAGGCGAGGATGCGCACGCTGCAGCTGAACGGCGTGTTCCGCCGCTGCCTCGGGAGCACGCCCGGCCAGGAGCCGCCGGCGTCCGAGGTGTCGCCCGCGGATGTCGAGGCGGGCACCTGCGCCGGTGAGGTGCAGGAATGGGGCAGCGCGCTCGTCCGCGCCGTCGGCCGGGAAGGCGTGGAGCCCGGCGATGCGGTCGGTCCGTTCACGATGGAGTCCCACCTCGGCTACACCGGCCAGCAGCCGCGCGACGAGATGCTGCGCCACCGGGACTTCATCGACGTGAAGGTGGAGCTGTTCGTCAAGCATCGAGCCGAGCAATGGTCGAAGCTGGGCGAATTCCAGATCGACCGGCAGCTCCTGACGCAGGCCGGCAGCTCCTGAGGCCGGGTTTCACGAACGGCCACCCTGCGTGCCCGGTCCTTCCCGACCCGCTCCGTCCTCCGCCTCGCTCGCCCGCCGCCTCGGTCCGTTCGACGGCGCTTCCATCATCGTCTCCAACGTCATCGGCAGCGGCGTCTTCCTGGTCCCGGTGCTCATCGCGGGCTGGGTGCCGAACGTCTGGGCGATGCTCGCCCTCTGGCTGACGGGGGGGGTGCTCGTCTTCGCGGGCGCGATGGCCTACGCCGAGCTCGCGGCGCTCAGGCCGCGGGCCGGCGCGGAGTACGTCTATCTCAGCGAGGCGTTCGGTCCCGCGTCCGGCTTCCTGACCGGGTGGACGTCCTTCGTGGCCGGCTTCTCGGGGGCGATCGCGGCGGCCGCGGTCGGCCTCGCGGGCTACCTCGGGCGATTCGTGCCGGCCGCGGCCGACGCGACGCCGCTCGTCGAGGTGCCGCTGGCGCTCGTCACGCTGACGGTGTCGCCGCAGGCTCTCGTGGCGCTCGGGGTCATCGCTCTGCTCACGGTGGTCCATGTCGCCGGCCTGGGTCCGGGACGCGCCGTCCAGAACTTGCTCACGGCCGGCAAGGTGGCCGTGCTCGTCGCGCTCGTCGTGCTGGGCTTCGGTGCGGGCGAGGGCTCGACGACCCACTTCACGGCGGCCTCCGGCACGGTGGCGCCGTCGCTGTGGCTGCTGGGGCTCATTCCGGTGATGTTCGCGTATGCGGGGTGGAACGCGGCGGCCTACGTCGCCGAGGAGGTGCGCGACCCCGGGCGGAACCTGCCGATCGCGATGGCCGCGGGGACGGTGACGGTCGTCGTTCTCTACCTGCTGCTGAACGCCCTCTACGTCTACGCCATGCCCCTCGCCGAGATTGCCTCCGTGGACGTCCGGATCGTCGACGCCGCGGCGGATCGGCTCTTCGGGGCGGCGGTCGGGGCCCCTCTGGCCGCCGCATCGGTCGTCATGATCGCGGCGAGCATCAGCGCGATGGTGCTCGCGGGTCCGCGCGTCTACTACGCGATGGCGCGCGACGGGCAGTTCCTGGCTTCCGCGGCGCGCGTGCATCCGCGGTTCCGGACGCCCGTGACCGCCATCGTGGCCCAGAGCGCGTGGAGCGGAACGCTCGTCCTGGCCGGCACGTTCGAGCAGCTCGTGGTCTACACCGGCTTCGCCGTCGTGCTCTTCTCGGGGCTGGCCGTGGCGGCGCTCTTCGTGCTCCGGTGGCGGCACCCCGACGCCGAGAGGCCCTTCCGGGCATGGGGCTACCCCTATGCTCCCGCGGTCTTCGTGGCCGCCAGCGCGGCGATGACGGTGAACGCCGTCTGGCGGGAGCCCGCCGCCTCCGGCGCAGGCCTGATCCTGATCGCCGCCGGCCTTCCCGTCTACTACTGGTTCCGCCGGCGGGCCCGCACCGGAAGCCGGGCGCCGGCGTGAGGACGGAACCCTGAACCGATGAACGATACGGCTCCCCCCCCCGGCCGCGCCCGCGCCCGCAGCACGACCGTGCTCGCCGTTCGCCACCAGGACCGCGCGGTGATGGCGAGCGACGGGCAGGTGACGCTCGGCACCACGATCGTGAAGCAGCAGGCGCGCAAGATCCGCCGCCTCTACAAGGACCGGGTCCTGGCGGGGTTCGCCGGGTCCGCTGCCGACTCGTTCGCCCTCTTCGCCCGGTTCGAGGCGAAGCTCGATCAGCACCGCGGCCACCTGCACCGCGCCGTCGTGGAGATGTCCCGCGACTGGCGGACCGACCGCGTGCTGCGGCGCCTGGAGGCGATGCTGCTCGTGGTCGATGCGTCGGAGACCTACCTCCTCTCCGGCAACGGCGACCTGATCGAGCCGGACGACGGGATCGTCGCCATCGGGTCGGGCGGACCCTACGCCATGGCTGCCGCCAAGGCGCTCGCGCGGCACGCGGATCTCGACGCCCCGGCGATCGCCCGGGAGGCGATGGAGATCGCGGCCGGCATTTGCATTTACACGAATGCCAGTGTCACGATCGAAGAGCTCTAGGGTGCCCATCTACCTCCCCGCCACGACGGCGACCACCATTGATTCGCTGACGCCCCGCCAGATCGTCGCCGAGCTCGATCGCTACGTGATCGGCCAGGCCCAGGCGAAGCGCGCCGTGGCCATCGCCCTCCGGAACCGGATCCGGCGGCAGAAGCTGCCCGCGGAGCTGGCCGAGGAGGTGGCGCCGAAGAACATCCTGATGATCGGGCCGACCGGGGTGGGGAAGACGGAGATCGCGCGGCGGCTCGCCCGCCTCGCACAGTCGCCCTTCATCAAGGTCGAGGCGTCCAAGTTCACCGAGGTCGGCTACGTCGGCCGCGACGTCGAGTCGATGGTGCGCGACCTCGTCCAGCTCGCGGTCGACATGGTCCGCGAGGAACGGCGCGTGGAGGTCCGCGAGAAGGCAGAGGCCAACGCGGAGGAGCGCCTCCTGGACCTGCTGCTGCCGCCCCCGCCGCCCGTCCGCACGGGGGGCGCGCCGGACCCGGAAGCGGCCCGGGCGGCCCGGGAGGCCGGGGCACGCACCCGCGAGCGTTTCCGGGAGCAGCTCCGCAGCGGCGCCCTCGACGGACGCGTGGTCGAGGTCGCGGTGCGGGAGAAGTCGTTCCCGTCCTTCGAGATCATCGCCGGCTCGTCGATGGACGAGATCGACATCAACATGAAGGACATGCTGCCGGGCCTGTTTCAGGGCCGGAGCCGGAAGCGGCGGATGAAGGTGCCGGACGCGGCCGACTACCTCCGGCAGGAAGAGGAGCAGAAGCTCGTCGACATGGAGAGCGTCAGCCGCGCGGCGGTGGAGCGCGTTCAGCAGGCGGGCATCATCTTCATCGACGAGATCGACAAGATCGCCGGCCGGGAGGGGGCGCACGGGCCGGACGTCAGCCGCGAGGGAGTCCAGCGCGACATACTGCCGATCGTCGAGGGCACCACCGTCAACACGAAGCACGGGATGGTGCGCACGGACCACATCCTGTTCATCGCGGCGGGAGCCTTCCACCTGGCGAAGCCGGCGGACCTCATCCCGGAGCTCCAGGGACGCTTCCCGATCCGGGTCGAGCTCGAGCCGCTCGAGACGGCCGACTTCGTGAGAATCCTGACGGAGCCGCGCGGCGCCCTCGTCACGCAGTACATGGCCCTGCTCGCCACCGAGGGCATCGACCTCCACCTGACGGACGATGCCGTGCACCGCATCGCCGAGTTCGCCTCCACGGTCAACGAGCGCAGCGAGAACATCGGAGCCCGGCGCCTCCACACGGTCATGGAGAAGCTGCTCGACGAGATCTCCTTCGAGGCGCCGGACATGCTCGACAAGCGTGTCGTGATCGACGCCGCCTACGTCGATCGGATGCTGGCCGACATCGTCAGGAACGAAGACCTCTCGCGCTACGTCCTGTGACCCGCCCGCACTCCGCCGGCCGTGCCGTCGCCGCCTGGCTGCTCGGCGCCGCCGTGGCGGGGTGCGGGGCGAAGGCGCCGCCCCTGCCGCCGCTCATCATCGCGCCCGAGCGCATCAGAAGCATGGAGGTCACCCGGCTCGACGGCCTCGTCTACGTCGAGTTCGAGGTGCCTTCGTCCAACACGGCCGGAGACGGGCCGGCCGACGTCGTGCGGGTCGAGGTCTACGCCCTCACGACCCGGCCGGCCGAGGGCGAGGAGGAGGAGTTCAGCGAGGACTGGCTGGAAGCGGCGACCCTCGTCGATACCATCGTCGTCCGGCCGCCGCTGCTGCCGGGCATGGAGGTGGAGGCGGCGGAGGGCGAGGGCGAGCCCGGGGCGGAGGGCCAGGCGGGGCCGGTGAGCCAGGGCGACGAGGTCACCGTCGTCGAGCGCCTCGGCGCGGAGGCGTTCGTGCCCGTCACGGTCGGCGAGGAGGAGGAGGAAGACGAGGAGGAGGACGAGGAGGACGCGGAGGACGACGAGGATGCGCGTCCGCTTCTGATGCCCTACGTCGGACCGCCCTTTCCGCCCCCCGTCATCCGCAGCTACGTCGCGTTCGGCGTCTCGTCGCGCGGCCGGGAGGGAGGGCCGTCGAGCATCGAGTCGATCCCGCTGGTCGACGCGCCGGGTCCGCCCGGGCCCCCGGCCGTCGAGTACACCGCGGCGAGCGTCCGCGTCACCTGGGAGGCTCCGGACACGCTCCGGATGCCGGTGCAGGATCCGAGCTACGCGGTCAGCGACGATCCGGATGCGGAGCCCCTGGGGCCGCCGCTCTCGGCAACGCCGATCATCGAATGGGGGGAGCCGTCGCGCTACGTCGTCTACGACGTGGCCGGATTGGGCGCCGGCCTGCCGTTCCCGAGACCCGAGCGCCTGCGGCCGCCGGCTCGCACGGCGTCCTACTCCGATTCGGACATCACCTTCGGCGAGACGCGCTGCTATGCCGTCCGCGTGCTCGATGCCGTCGGGGAGCTGGAGATCGAGGGGCCGGAGTCGCCGGCGACCTGCGTCGTGCTGACCGACACGTTCGCTCCCGCCGCGCCGACCGGCATGGTCGCCGTGGCCGACGACGACGCCATCAGTCTCGTCTGGAACGCCAACTCCGAGTCGGACCTGGCCGGTTACCGGATCTTGCGCGGGACGGCGCCGGATGCGACACTCCAACCGCTCGGGCTCGAGCCGGTCGAGCGGACCACCTACCGGGACGCTCGGGTCGTGCCGGGCCAGCGCTACTGGTACGCGGTGCAGGCGGTCGACGCGGCCGTGCCGCCGAATCTGAGCCCACCGTCGCAGCGCATCGCCGAGACGGCACGCTGACCGAACTCCATGGACCTCCTGTATCGCATCGCAGACGGCGGCTCGGCCCGCTACGCCCTCGAGCGGGCCGGCGAATGGCACGCACTCGAGGGCGATCCCTTCGGCGCCTGGCGCGCCGGTCCGCGGATCGAGCGCGAGGCGGCCCGCACGCTCGCCCCGCTCCGGCCGTCGAAGATCGTGGCCGTGGGCCTCAACTACCGGGACCACGCCCGGGAGATGGGGAAGCCGCTGCCGGACGAGCCGCTCATCTTCCTGAAGCCGCCGAGCGCGGTCATCGGTCCCGGTGCCGCCATCGTCCTGCCCCCCGGCGCGGGGCGCGTGGACCACGAAGCGGAGCTCGGG
>JAPOWL010000663.1 GCA_026707615.1 Acidobacteriota bacterium
GCCGAACGCAGGATGAGCCGGTAGGCTTCGTCCAACTTGGTCATCCGCGCATCCACCGCCCCGGTCCCAGCGCGACGGACGCGCGGCCACACAGTGCACAATCCACTCGGTCGCCGGGCGTGTGAGGAGCCCGGCCAGGCCCGCGAGACCGAGCCCGGCCGGGCGCGCCGTTCCTTCGCGGCTGTCCCAGCCCAGGAACGCAGCCCGCCGCAGCTCGTATTCGGCTTGGGCCGGACCTCCCGCCACGCAAAACCGCCCCGCGGCAAGGTCTGGGGCCGCACGGGCAACGGGTTCACCGCCCCGCGGCGTTTTTTTTTCGTGGACCACCGCCCACGATCCGCTCCACGGTCCGCCGATGCAGACGGACCCCGTGCGTGTGCTCGAGGCGGTCCAGCAACGCGGGGATCGACAGCGCCGGGTCGTCGGCGCGCTGGGCGCGGAGAAAGTCGACCACCGCCGGCGTGCAGGTGCGCGGGCCGACCGGACCGGGGCGTGCATCGCGCAGACCGGCGAGGCCACGATGTGCGAGCCGATCGCGGAGCAGGTAGAAGGTCTGGCGACTGTAGCCGAACGCCGCGCAGACGGTCGTCACCGGCTCGCCGTCGAGGAAGTGGGCGCGCAGCATCTCGTACTTGACCTGGAGCTCGTCGTAGGCATCGAAGAACGCCGGGTGCTCCACGAACACCGGGGCGCGAACCCGCTCTGGGGCCGGATGCAGCGTCCGTTCCCGCCCGAGTGCCCGACGTTTCTCGGGATCGCTTCGTGGCATCGGCTGCCTCCCGCGGGGCAGCCTCGCATAGAGTCATCGCGAGTGTCAATGGGTCTCTACCGCCTACACCTTTGCATCCGTCTGCTTCCAGTGCTCTGCCCGCTTCTCCGGGCTGCTGGGCACGCATCGGAAACCACGGTACGACCTGCGCCTACTTGGTTCTATCCGCTGGCCGGCCACTCGAAAGTCCGGTCTCCAGTATCGGCGGCCGTTCGTCTCTCCCGGCCTGCAGAACGGCCTAGATTCATTGACGAGCGGTCTGAATCACTTGACACACTCGTTCTCCTCGGGTTCAGCGCCCATCCAGCGACGCCGGCCCCGTCGGTGCTTTGGATGCAGGAATAGGCCCGCTGCGAGCGGGTCGACGCGAATCGTCAGGATCCAGCGCAACCGCGCATTTGCGTTCCTACCATGGCGACGGCCGGGCCGTGGTGAGCGCCGCACTGGCCCTCGCCGTCGAGGACGAGTCGGGGCGGCCCGCCGTCGGTCAGGCGATGACCATCGGGGACCGCCGCTACTTGTCTCTGCCGGCCCAGGCCAAGCTGTTGCGGGCGATTCAGGAGATGGCGGTCGAGCGTGTGGGCGGCCACGTCACGGGCACGCTGGACACGCGCCTGGTGGTCGCGGCCAATCAGTGCCTTGGCGACCTCGTGGCGGCGGACCGCTTTCGGGCGGACCTTTTCTATCGGCTGAGCGGTCTCGAGATCCGCGTTCCTCCGCTGCGCGAGCGGCGCTCGGACATCCTGCTGCTGGCGGATCACTTCGTGCAGCGCCACCCCGGCCGTCACAGCCTCCACCTGTCTCCGGCGGCCGTCGATGCGCTGATGACCTACGACTGGCCCGGCAACGTCCGGGAGCTCGAACGGGTAATCGAGCGGGCGGTCACGCTGTCGCCGACGGGACGCATCGCTCCCGAGGACCTGCCGCCCCGAGTCACGGGAGAGTACGCGGAGCGGCTGATGCCCTCGCTGGTGCGGGATGACACGATGCGAGCGTGGGGCAGCCGCTATGCGCGGCTGGTCCTCGACCGCTGCGACAACAACAAGCGCAGGGCCTGCCGGGTGCTCGGGATCAGCTATCACACGCTGTAGGCCTACCTGCGCTACCCCCGCTCCGCCTCCGGCGGTCAGCCGCGGAAGCGCAAGGGGCCGCCGCCGGAACCGCCCGATGGGTGGTTGCCTACCCGCCCGTACAGGCATACTGGGTGGGGATGGATGGTGTGGGCAGCCACGGACAGGTCGAGGCGGCGGCTTCCGGGGTCCGGCTTCCTCACACGTGTCGCGGGCGCCCGGGACCGACGGTCGGCGCAGCGGTGGAGCGGCGCGGCCATGGGGAGAGAAACTGACGCGTGCACCGGCCCGGGAGGCCTGCCGTCGAGAGGTGGTGGTTCTACGGATGGGTAGCGTGGCGAGCGTGCTGCGGGTCCTGAGCGATTTCGGCGACGCGGCCGGGTGGCTGATTGCGGCCCTCGTGCTGCTGGCCTACGGGCGACGCATTCTCAAGGAGGACGAGGCCGCGCACGCGGTAATCAAGGACAACCTCGCGGAGAATCGGAAGCGGCTTGACGAGTTCGGCGGGACTCTTCACACCATCGCCCGCGACGTCGCGGTTCTGCGCGACCGGTCCGACCGCGCGGGCGCCTGAGCCGCACGACAACCCGCGGGAGGGCTGCGGGAGAGAGGGGGACGCGGAAAATGGGACGCATCGCGAGCATATGCTGCCTTACGCTGGCCGGGCTTGCGGCGACGCCGGCGGTTGCCGAAGTGCAACCCGTTTCCTCCTTCGAAGAGCTCTGGCGCGTGGTTCGACCGGGAGACCATGTCGCAGTGACGGTGCGCGACGCAGCGGCGACCGGCGGCCCTGCGTGCGACCTTCACGGCGACGCGTTGCAGGCGCGAGTCACCGACCTGGCGCCCGGGATGCTGACGGTGAGGGACTCCATTCCGTTCTGGACAAGGCGGTTCAGCTGGCGCACGGGGGCCAGGGTCATCGAATTGAGACCGGAGCAAGTGTGCTTCATTCAGCGGAGACGTCACGACTCGGTCTTGAACGGCGCGGTGATGGGGGCGATCTTCAATTTCTCGCTTGCGATGCAGATTCGAACCAGCCCTGGACAGGAAAGCGAGATAAGCAACAGGTCTCACTTCATCTTTACCGGTTTCGGTGCCCTGGCGGGAATTAGCGTCGACCTCCTGTTCCGGCGGGGACGGGAGATGGTCTACAGTGGCGTCGATTCCGGCCCGGCGAGCGGCGTTCGAGTGGCGCCGCTGCTCACGGGCGGGCGCTACGGACTGGGGATGGCGGTGCTCTTCTGATAGGAACGCGCTGGTCGAGCCGGGCAGGGCCCGTTGCGCGTTTCTCTTCTTCCGGGGACGCGGGGGTTGGTAGGGGGAAGTCAGCACCCGTCACGCCATAGCCCGCGACGCTGCGGTTCTGCGCGACCGGTCCGACCGTGCGGGCGCCTGAGCCGCATGGCAACGCGCACGTCCAGCGGGGCAGCCCAACCGTCATCGCGGGACGGCTTCAGCGTCCGCGTAGTCGGCGACGGGCGGGCAGGCGCACACGAGGTTGCGGTCGCCGTGGGCGTTGTCGATGCGCCCGACGGGTGTCCAGAACTTGTCGTCGCCGAACACTCGAATCCGCGCGTCACGAGCGTCAGCTGAATCCCGCTTTGGATCATGCCCGGCCCCACCGTCACCTGGACCACGTCTGACGTTCGGTCGTCGAGGACTGCCTGGAGCGCGATCGGCGTGTCCGGGACCAAGTGCGCGGAGCGCGAACTCGCCGTCTGCCTGGGTGTGGAACCGCCCGCCGGCGTAGCTCTCCAGGACCCCCGCACCCGGATTGTTCACGTACGCGATCAGCACTTCGGCCTCGGCGACGGGGGCGCTTGCGCTATCGACCACGGTTCCAGCCGCCTGCGCCTCCAGGAGCAACCCCACCCGCACGCTGTTCCCCCCGACCTTCGGTTCCAGGGTGGCGGCGGCGACGCCCGGCGCATAGCCGTCGGCGCGACTGATGACAAGCGCGGAGCCGGACGGCAAGTCTCCGAACTTGAACTCGCCCCGTTCGGCGATCGCAGTTGATGACACGATGCTGGTCGCCTGCCGCATCAAGATGGTGATCGCGCCAGCGATGGCACGTCCGTTCACCCTGTCGACCAGCGTTCCGGACACGCCGACGGGCGGCTCCAACTCGATCCTGAGCGTCACGCCGCCAGTCCTCGGAGGCCATCGGCGCGACGCTGTGCCGAAATTGCGCGCCGTCACGGTGACCACGCCCAGACGTCCGAACGAGATGGTGAACGATCCCTTTTCGTCCGTCGTGGTCGTCTGGTCCGCTCGCCCGACTTCCTCATAGAGGATCGCCGCGCCCGCAACCGGCTGCCGCGTCGCTGCCGATACGACGACGCCGGTGATCTTGCGGGCGTCCTGCGCCGCCATCTCGCTGGCGGACGCCAAACTGGCTGCTGCCACGGCCGCTGCTATCGCGAGTCTTATAATCCACCTTCGAATCTACGGCGAGAAGACGAAGAGGGCGGTGGGGTGGACGAATGTACCTTCACCGATCGTGAAGGTCAGTCCCACCATGAAGTCCCACCTGGGACGCACGTCAGCGCTCAGATGGACGTCGAAGACGGGATAGGGGCCGGCCTGAGACCTGGATCGCGTCCTGCCGTCAGCCCGCACATCGATCCTGTTCCAAAAGACATCCCAGCCGAGGTGCAATAGCGCCTTGGGCAGCACCTTGTGACGGAACCGGATTGACCCCAAGGTCAAGTGGGTCCTGCCGTAGGAGTCGAATACCGACTGCCGCACACCGAGGCCGAATGACCTGCCGACCCACCAGTTGAGCCCAAAGTCCCACGTGGGGTACTGCGGCGGTTCCTTCAAGACCACACCGCCGCCGAAGAAGAGGTCCACCTTCGAGAGCTCGCTGACGCCGGCCTTCTCTTCAGTCGGCTGCGCTGTCGCCGGTGCCGTGCCTACGAGGATCAAGAGGCCGAGGGTCACAGCACGCATTGGCCGCTCCGCAGCATCGAGGTGCATGCCGGATGCTCAGTACTGCCTGCGGAACGCGGCAACTCGGATCTGAACGTTGGCCGTGGAGTTGCCGATGGCCGGAGACTTCCATGGCGTTGCGCCGTCGCAGCGCCACGCACTGCAGCATGAGGTGGCAAGCTCATGTCGTGGTACCCGAGCGACGTTATGAAGTCGTCAGCGTCCGGCTTGTCCAACTCGTAGAGCTGCATGTAGACGCCGTTGATGGTGATGGCGCCGGGAACCCAATCCTCGCACGGCATGTCTCGAGGCCCGTACTGGGAGTACCCGCCGTACCCGTACTGGCGCTCCGGATTCGCCTTCTGTTTCGTGCAGCCGGCGTCGTTGTAGTGGTGGCAGTTCGGCGGCGGGTTTTCGTTCGTGCACGACTGCCACTGCCGCTTGTTGTGCCTCCACTTCCAGCCGGCGAACTGGAAAGCGTCCCGGCGTCTCCCGTGGTTCGAGTCGACGCCCCAGTTGCCGTACCCCTGGTCGTTGTGGAACGAGAACGAGCCGCACTCGGCGTTGACCGCACCGGGGACACGGCGGATGTCGTTCGGGAAGTTGACGGTGAGCACGCACCGGCTGTACCCGATCTCGTCCGCCGCAGCGACCGCTGGGACGACGGACATGAGGGCTGCTGCGTAACAGCGCAGCATCGTGGAAGAGCGTAGGCTGGATACTATGTGTCCACCTCCTAGTGGATTCTGCCCCGCAAGCGCTGCGGCGCTTCCACCGCCGTAGTCGCGTTCGACGCCGTCGCGACCAACGTCGTACCGCCGGCCGAGCTCCGACTGCGTGTCCGCCTCGCGCCGCTCCGCCGGCTCCCAGAGCTGGGACCATCATCATGCGCCGATGCTGCTGACTTTTGGGTGACAAATGGTCTTCCGTTGGCGATAAATCGGCGACATTGTGCATCTTGGGGTGTTCGCCGCCGCGGAGAGCCAGCCGAGCGCTGGCGGAACCCGTTGCTTGTCGGCGACCGCGAGGAAGTGCAACATCCTGAGTTCCGTGGACC
>JAPOWL010000046.1:0-3606 GCA_026707615.1 Acidobacteriota bacterium
GCCAGCTTGACCTCGACGAAGCAGAGCAGGTCCAGGCCGACGGCCTCGCGGTCGACGAGCGCCGCGTACCCGCGGATGACCCCTTCCGCCTCCAGCCTCCGCAGCCGCCGCTGCAGACCGGGGGGCGAGAGGCCGAGCCGTCGCGCCAGCTCGACGCTCGTCGCGCGCCCCTCCCTCTGCAACAGCGCCAGCAGGCGGCGATCCAGGTCGTCGAGCCGCAGCGGCCGGTCGATGGTGCGGCCCGTTGCCGGCCCCTGTCGCGGTGCGGAGCGGAGTCGTCCGTCGTTGGAGAACCCGGAGTTCATTTTTTGAGCCATTCCCAATACGATAGATCAGAAAATGAACATATCTGGAACGACCATGAGAATATCCATTGCGCCTCGTGGAATCACGTTGCTACTGTGAATGCATGGCTGTCATCGCGGTCGATCGTCCGCCGAACACCACCGGCGCCGCGGCGGCCCCTTCCCGCCTCACCCGCTCGCGACTGCGCGAGCTCGCGCTCCTCCCGCCGCGGCCGGGGCTGCTCTCGCTCGCTGGGGGGCTCCCCGCCCCGGAGCTCGTGCCCCGCACGGCCTATGCCGAGGCGCTCCGGGAGGTCCTGGCCGGCGACGCATCGGCGCTCCAGTACGGCCAGCCGCACGAGCCGCTCCGGGTGGCGATCGTCGAGCTCATGCGGCAGCGGGGCGTCGACTGCCACCCGCGGCAGATCCTGCTGACGGCGGGGGCCCAGCAGGCGCTGAGTTTGGCCGCCCAGTTGCTGATGGTCCCCGGCGGCCAGGTCCTCCTCGAGGACCACGTCTACGCCGGGCTGCGGCAGGCGCTCCTGCCCTACCGGCCGTCGCTCCTGACGGTCCGCACGGACCTCGACGCCGGCATGGACGTCGACGCCGCCGAGGCGCTGCTCGCGCGGGGTGCGCGGCCCGCGTTCCTCTACGCGATCGCCGACACCCACAACCCGTGCGGGGTGCGTCTGGGCCGAGAACGGCGCGCCAGGCTCGTCGCTCTCGCGCGGCGGTTCGGGGTCGCGATCCTGGAGGACGACTCCTACGGGCTCCTGCACTACGACCCGGATCCGCTGCCCGCCCTACGCGCGCTCGATGCGGAGTGGGTGCTCTACGTCGGGACCTTCTCGAAGATCATCGCGCCCGCGCTGCGCCTCGGCTGGCTGGTGCTGCCGCCGCGCCTGGCCTCCGCGGCCGGCGTCCTGAAGGAGGCGGCCGACCTGGAGTGCTCCGCGCTCACCCAGCGCGCCGTGGCGCGATTGCTGGAGCGGGGATTCGCGGGGCATCTCGATCGTCTCCGCGCGGGGTACCGGCGCCGGCGGGACGCGTTGCTCGCCGCACTCGGCGAGCACTTCCCCGAGAGCGCACGCTGGACGCGTCCTCCCGGGGGCTTCTTCGTGTGGGTGGAGCTGCCGCCGGGCCTCGACGGCGACCGGGTGTGCGAGGAGGCGCTGGCCGAGGCCCACGTGGCCGTGGTGCCGGGGTCCGCCTTCGCCGCGAGCGCCGGAGCGCCCGCGAACCGCCTGCGGCTGAGCTTCGCGAACTGCGCTCCCGACGAGATCCGGACCGCGGTGGAGCGCCTCGGCCGACTGCTCGGACGGAGACTGCACCATGGCTGACCCCTTCCCCATCCAGCGTCTCGACCACCTCGAGCTCTACGTCGGGAACGCGAGACAGGCGGCCGCGTATTACCGCCACGCGTTCGGGTTCCGCGCCACCGCCTACCGCGGCCTCGAGACCGGGTGCCGCGAAGCGACCTCGTACGTGCTGGAGGGCGGCGAGATTCGGCTGGTGCTCACGAGCGGGCTCGCCCCCGGTCACGCCGCCGCCCGGTTCGCCCATGCGCACGGCGACGGCGTGGCGGTCCTCGCGCTCGAGGTGCCCGACGCGTTCCGCGGCTTCGCCGAAGCGTGCCGGCGCGGCGCCGCCGCCGCGGAGGAGCCGGTCGAGGAGCGCGACGAGCACGGAGCCCTGCGGTCCGCGGCCATCCGCGCTTACGGCGACACCGGGATCCGCGGCGTCGAGCGCGGCGGCGCCCGGGGCGCATTCGCCCCGGGCTTCGAGGCGCGGGCCGGCAACGGGCCGCCGGCCGGGGCGGTCGGGCTCGCCGCCGTCGATCACGTCGTGGCCAACGTCGAGCGGGGGCAGATGAACCGCTGGGTGCGGTTCCTCGCCGAGACGATGGGGTTCAGCGAGCTCCTGCACTTCGACGACGAGGCGATCTCGACCGAGTACTCGGCCCTGATGTCGAAGGTCATGCAGGACGGGGCAGGCCGCATCAAGTTCCCCATCAACGAGCCGGCATCCGGCCGCCGGAAGTCGCAGGTCGCGGAGTACCTCGACTACTTCGGCGGCCCCGGCGTCCAGCACGTCGCCTTCGCCACCGACGACATCGTCGGCACGGTCTCGCGAATGCGGGCGCGCGGCGTGGAGTTCCTGTCCGTGCCCGCTGCGTACTACGACGACCTCGCGGCGCGCGTCCCCGCCGTCGGCGAGCGCATCGGAGAGCTCGCCCGCCTCGGCATTCTCGCCGACCGCGACGAGGACGGCCACCTCCTGCAGGTCTTCACCCAACCGGTCCAGGACCGGCCGACGCTGTTCTACGAGGTGATAGAGCGCCGCGGATCGAGCGGCTTCGGACAGGGGAACTTCAAGTCCCTGTTCGAGGCGCTCGAGCGCGAGCAGGCGCGCCGCGGCAACCTGGTCGAGGCGGTGGCGTCGTGAGCTACTACATACGGCGCGGCGAGGTGCCCCACAAGCGCCACACCCAGTTCCGGCAGCCCGACGGCTCCCTCTACCACGAAGAGGTCATGGGCATCCGCGGCTTCGCGGGCATCCAGTCGCTGCTCTATCACCTGCGGCCGCCCACCGCGATCCGGCGCGTGCTCGACGGCGGCGCCGCCGAGGTGCGCTTCGAGCCGCGCGGCGCGCTCCGGCACCGTCTGCTCCGGACCGCGACGCTGCCTCCGTCGGGCGACGCGGTCGACGGAAGGGTGCCGCTGATGGCCAATGCCGATCTGCAGGTCTCCGTCGTCCGGCCGGCGGAAGCGATGGCCTACTGGTACCGCTACGCGCACGGAGACGAGCTGATCTTCGTCCACGAGGGAGAGGGAATCCTCGAGAGCCAGTTCGGTTCGCTGCCCTACCGTCCCCACGACTACCTCGTCATCCCGACCGGCGTCCTCTGGCGCATCCTGCCCGACGCGGGGAGCGCCCAGCGGATGCTCGTCGTCGAGTCGGCCGGCGGACACATCGAAGCCCCCGCGCGCTACCGCAACCCGCACGGCCAGTTCGTCGAGAGCGCCCCGTACGCCGAGCGCGACATCCGCCCCCCGGGCGCGCTCGAGACGCACGACGAGGAGGGGACGTTCGAGATCCGCGTCAAGGCGCGCGGCCGCGTGACCCGCTGCTACTACCGCCATCATCCCCTCGACGTCGTCGGATGGGACGGCCACCTGTGGCCCTACGCGTTCAACATCGAGGACTTCGAGCCGATCACCGGCCGGGTCCACCAGCCCCCGCCGGTGCACCAGACGTTCGGGGGGCCGGGGTTCGTGGTCTGCTCGTTCGTGCCTCGGCTGTCGGACTACCACCCGCTGGC
>JAPOWL010000046.1:3616-5811 GCA_026707615.1 Acidobacteriota bacterium
ACAACCATTCGAACGTCGACTCCGACGAGGTCATCTACTACGTCGACGGCGACTTCCTGTCGCGCCCCGGCATCGAGCCCGCCGCCCTCACGGTCCACCCGAACGGCATCCCCCACGGCCCGCATCCCGGCGCCTACGAGGGGTCCATCGGCCGGGAGCGTACGGACGAGCTTGCAGTGATGATCGACACGTTCCGACCGCTGCGGCTGACGGCCGACGCGGCCGCGCTCGAGGACGAGACCTACCCCGCCGGCTGGTCGCCGACGTGGCGCGGCGACGAAGGGGAACGACCATGAATGGCAGGCACTTCGAGACGTTCAGGAGCGGCGTGGAGCGCGAGCTCCTGCACCACCCGGTGGTGGTCGACAACGCCTACACCGCCTGGTTCGCGCAGGGCCACCTGTCGCCGGACCAGCTCCGGCACTTCACCGTCCAGTTCTCGGTGTTCTCCAACCAGTTCCTGCTCGCCGCCCTCAACCGCGTGATCAACGCCGATACGCTGGAGGCGGCGCGCGAGAGCAAGGAGATCCTGATGAACGAGCTCGGCGTCATCTACGCCGACCCCGAGCGTCCACGTGCCGGCCCACGGCCCGCCGACGCCGAACGCGAGGGCGACCCGGCCCTGGTGTCGACCACGGGCACCGTCGACGGCGGACGGTTCCGTTTCCGGGCCGCGCACTTCGAGTGGCTGCTCCGGTTCGGCGCCGCGCTCGGCCTCGGATTCAGCGACATGGGCAGGCGCCGGCACGGCGACGCCAGCACGCTGTTCTTCTGCGACGAGCTGTTCCGGCTCTACGGGAGCGGCGACTACAACGAGGCGATGGGCGCGTCGTTCGCGGTCGAGAACTGGGCCGCGGCCGGCTTCTGGAAGGAGCTGATCCGGGGGCTCGAGCGCGTCAGGGCCGAGCAGGTGCCCGCCCTGCCCCTCGCGTTCTTCACCTGGCACGACAAGCTCGAGGACAACCACCGCGACCACGTCTGGCACGAGCTCCGGCGCTGCTACGACTCGCCGTCGTTCGACGACGCGGCATTCCTCGCCGCCGGCGCGACGATGCTGGACGCCGTCCGGACGTTCTGGGTCGGCCTCTACGAGGCGCGGGGGCAGCGATGGGGTCGGCCCGGCCGCTACGTCTCGGCCGGGCGCGGCATGCGGTAGCCGACGCGACGCTCGGTGAGGATGTAGGTCGGCCGGTCGGTGTCGTCCGCGAGCTTGCGGCGCAGGCGCTGCACGTAGGCGCGCACGAGCTTCGGATTGGCGTGGCTCCGCCCGCTCCACACCCGGCGCAGCAGCGCGTCGTAGGTCGCCACCCGTCCGGCGCCGAGCGAGAGCACGCGCAGAAGCTCGTACTCGGTGGCCGTCAACTTCAGCGCGCGCCCCCCGAGGGTGACCCGCCGGTGGGCGTAGTCGATGGCCAGTTCGCCCAGCACGAACAGCTCGGGCTCGGCTCGGCGGCGAAGCGCCGCCGCGATGCGCGCCGTGAGCTCCGTCTGCGAAAAGGGCTTGACGACATAGTCCTCGGCGCCGGCCTCGAGCGCCCGCGCGATGGTCTCGTCGCGTCCGTAGGCGGAGATGAAGATGACCGGCAGGTCCGCCAGACCCGGTACGGTCTCCATCAACTCGATGCCGTCCGTTCCGGGCAGGATCAGGTCGAGCACGACCAGGACGGGCTTCTCGGCCGCGAGCAGCTCGGGCAGCTCCCGCTGGTCGGCGGCAACCAGCGGGGCATAGCCCGCCGCGAGCAGCGCGTCGCGCAGATAGCGCAGCATCTGCGGGTCGTCGTCCACCACCAGAATGCGCGGCTCCTTCCCGTCCCCCGCCGGCGACGCGCGCCGCTCGGGTGACTCGCCGACGCCGCCCGCCGCCTCCCCGGCCAGCGGGACCGTGAAGGTGAAGCGCGCGCCCCGGCCCGGCCCGGCGCTCTCGGCCCGGATGCGCCCGCCGTGCGCCTCGACCAGCCCCTTGCAGATGGCGAGCCCCAGCCCGCTCCCGACGCCGCGCTGCCCGTCGCCGGCCGCGGGGTACTTCCGGAACAGGTGGGGCAGGCGCTCCGGCGCAATCCCCCGGCCCTCGTCCGAGACCGAGACCGCGACATGCATGCCGTCGCGTGCCGCCGAGATGCGGATCGGCGCGGTCTCCGGGGAGTGCCGCGCGGCGTTGGCGAGCAGGTTGTTCAGCACCTGCACGATGCGCCCCC
>JAPOWL010000316.1 GCA_026707615.1 Acidobacteriota bacterium
GCGCTACGACCTGTACGCCGAATCGCACGTGGGGACCGTGCTGACCAGCCGCGAGCACGCCGACGGCCACAGCCGGCTCGCGGGCGCCGATGCGAACTTCCGCCTGGGAGACACGCATGCGGTGGCGTTCCGGGCGATGGGGACGGACCACGAGGCCGGGGACGGCGGTCGCACGTCGGGCTACCTGCTCGATGCGGTGTTCCGCAAGCGCGGCCGCAATCTGCGCTACTCGCTCGGCACCTACGCGCTGTCGCCGGAGTTCCGGACCGACGTCGGCTTCGTGCGCAGAACGGACCAGCGCTATGCCTCGGCGACCGGCGGCTACCGCTGGTGGCCGGAGCACTGGCTGCGCAACTGGGGTCCGGAGTTCCTCCTTGCCCGCAACTACGACTTCGGGGGCGTGCTGCAGGACGAGATCGCCGACGCCGGCATCAACCTCGCCCTCGCGCGCAACAGTTTCGTGGCAGGCAATGTCCGGCGGGAGCGGGAGCGCTACCGGGGCATCGACTTCGTGAAGACCCGCTCCCGCGTCTTCGGTCGCGTCGACGCCAGCCGGCGCATCGGGTTCTCGCTCGAGTACCGGCGCGGGGATCAGGTGCGCTTCGTCGACCGGGGCGATCCCTACCTGGGACACGAACGCGGCATATCGGCCTCGATCAACCTGCGTCCGGTTCCGCGCTTCCGATCGGCGATCAATGTCACGACGAACCGGTTCACCGATCCGGGCCGGGGCGGCGCGGAGGTGTTCGACGTGCGCATCTTCCGGGCCCTGACCACGTATCAGTTCACCACCCGGCTGCTGGTCCGCAACATCAGCGAGTACAACACGCTGGACGGCACGCTCGATCTGAACTTCCTCCTCACCTACCGCGTGAATGCGGGGACGGTCTTCTATGCGGGCTACGACGATCACTACCAGCAGGCCGACCGCATCGAGCTCGGGTCGACCGACTGGGACGAAGCCGCCGACTGGCGCCTGCGGGGCGCCGGCCGGCACCGCACCAATCGCGCGGTCTTCCTGAAGCTGCAGTACCTGTTTCGCTACTGAGCAGCGGCTGCCAGCCGGCTGGCGCGCGGGCGCCCGGGCAGGGCGACGCCGCCGCCGGGAGGACGCCGGGAGTCTGCGCCGTGGAACCGGAGACGCACGAACTCCGTGCCCGCGCAGACTCCCAACGCGTCCGCGAGGGTGCGCGGGGCGACGCACGGCCCGCATCGTTGCCCAGGGCACCGTATAGAATGCGAACCGGAACCGGCGCTTCGAACCGGGAGCCGGTCTTTCGCGCGGCACGCCCCATGTACTCTGCAACGCGGCTCGGCGCGTCGGCCCTGGTGGTGGTGCTGCTCGTCGCCGGTGGCCGCTCGTCACTCGCGGAGGCCGCCGAAGGGGACGACGCCTGGCCGTCGTTCCGCGGTCCGCGCGCGAGCGGCGTCGCCGACGGGCAGTCCCTCCCCGACCGGTGGAGCGGCGTGGACGGCACGAACATCCGCTGGCGGGCCGCCATTCCCGGGCTCGCCCATTCCAGCCCCATCGTCCGGGACGGGCGCGTGTTCGTGACCTCGGCGATCAGCGCGGACCCGGAGGCCACGTTCCGGCCCGGACTGTACGGCGCCGGCACGGCCTCGCCCGACCGCTCCCCCCAGCGCTGGATGGTCTACGCGCTCGACGCGGCCACGGGGGCGGTCCTGTGGGATGCGGTCGCGGCCGAGGGCCGGCCCCGGGACGCGCGCCACGTCAAGAACACCTATGCGAGCGCGACGCCGGCGACCGACGGACGCTATGTAGTGGCGCTCTTCGGGTCGCAGGGGCTGCATGCCTTCGACATGGACGGCCGGCGCGTCTGGACGAAGGACCTGGGCCGGCTCGACGCCGGGGCCTACGACGTGCCGCAGCTGGAGTGGGGACCGGCCAGCTCGCCCATCATCGTCGGCAACCTGGTGGTCGTGCAGTGCGACACGCAGGGGGAGTCGTTCCTTCTCGCGGCCGATGTCCGCACGGGCGACACGGTCTGGCGCACGGCGCGCGACGAGCTTCCGTCCTGGGGCACGCCGTCCGTGTACGACAGCCCGGCCGGGACCGGAATCGTCACGAACGGGTCGAACTTCATACGGGGCTACGACCTGCGGACGGGCCGGGAGCGCTGGCGGCTCGGCGGCAGCTCGCGCATCACCGCGCCGACGCCGGTCGTCGCCGGCGAGCTCCTCGTCGTCGCCAGCGGGCGCGCGCCGGAGGCGCCCCTCATCGCCGTGCGGGCCGCGGCGGCGGGCGACATCACCCTCGGGCCGCGCCAGGCGTCGAGTCCGGCCGTCGCCTGGCGCCACGAGCGGCGCGGTCCCTACATGCCGACCCCCATCGTCTACCAGGGACGCCTCTACGCCCTGCACGACGCCGGCATACTCGACGCATACGACGTCGAGACGGGCGCGGAGATCTACCGCCGGCGCATACCCCACGCCGGCTTCGGTTTCAGCGCTTCGCCCGTCGCCGCGGACGGGCGCCTCTACCTCTCCGGGGAGGACGGCGTCATCTTCGTGGTCCGCGCCGGGACGCGCTTCGACCTGCTCGCGGCCAACGACATGGGCGAGCCCCTGATGGCCACGCCCGCGCTCGCCGGCGGCGTGATGTACGTGCGCGGCGCCCGCCACCTGTTCGCCGTCGCCGGGAACTGACTCCCGGGAGCCCTCGTCTCCCGGTCCGGAGCCCTGCGCCGCGGATACGTGCGATGCGGCAGCCTGGCGCGCCCGCGGACTCCCGACCGCGCCCGTCCCGGTGTGTCGGATCCATTGCCCCGGCGGGCGGGAATCGGGGCGCGGCCAGAAAGGGCTCGCATTTTTTCCAGTGAAGTTGATAGAATTGGAAGATTTTTCTGCGACCAAAGTCCCTCCCCTTGCGTCAAGGCTGGTAGAGGGAGGCACGTACGAACGCCCGCCGGCTCCGCGTTCCGGGCCCTGCTGCCGATATCCGGGATGTAGCGGAGCGAAGGAGAGCTTGCACTTGCTGACACAGGAACGCCAGGACATCGTAGGGGAGCTCGTCTCGTTGGGCCAGGGGAACGGGTCCCTGACCCTCGATCAGGTGCTGGACCACGCGCCGGCGGACCTCGACGTGGAGGATATCAGCGCCCTGCTCCAGGAGCTCGAGAGCCAGGGAATCGAAGTCGACGGCGCCGAGCAGGTCACGGACACCAAGCGGCGCCCGGTCCCGCGGGCGCGCGAGGTGCACCTTCCGGTGCACGAGGAGGATCAGGGCCAGGATCTCGTGCGCACCTACCTGCGGCAGATGAGCCGCGTGCCGCTGCTGACGCGCGAGGGCGAGGTGGCAATCGCCAAGCGCATCGAGCGGGGCGAGGTGCGCATCATGAAGGCGCTTTCGCGAAGCCTCATCGTGGCGCATCACGTCGGGGGCCTCGCGGACGAGGTGGACCGGGGCACGCGGTCGCTGCGCGACACGGTCGTCCTGCCCGATGCGGAGCTGACCGAGCGCCAGCACGCCAGGTGCACGAGCGAGCTTGCCGCCGGCACGGAGGTCGTTCGCGACCGCCTGAAGGCTCTGGCGCACCTGCAGGCCCTGGCGGACGGCATCCGGAAGCGGGGATGCCGCCCCTCGAGGCGCACGACGGGGCGGATTCTGCGCGCCCGCATCGATGTCTCGCGCGCGGTGCGGGGGCTCAGTTTCACGCCCGCCCTCCGGCGCGAGCTGACCGAGCTGGTTCGCGACGCCGTGCGGATGCACGGTGCGACCGCGGAACGGCGCGCGCAGGCCGCCGGGGCCTCGGGTGCCGAGGCCGGTCGGGAGCAGAGCGAGGCCGTCGTCGAGAGCGCGGCCGACCTGTTGGCCATCCGCAGGGCGATGGCGCGCGGGAGTGCGGAAGGCGATCGGGCCCGGAAGGAGCTGACGGAGGCCAACCTGCGGCTCGTGGTCTCGGTGGCCAAGAAGTACGTCAACCGCGGCCTCGCGTTCCTGGACCTCATCCAGGAGGGCAACATCGGCCTCATGCGCGCGGTCGACAAGTTCGACTACCGGCGCGGCTTCAAGTTCTCGACCTACGCAACGTGGTGGATCCGGCAGGCGATCACGCGCGCCATTGCCGACCAGGCACGCACCATCCGCATTCCGGTGCACATGATCGAGACGCTGAACAAGCTGAACCGGGCGATGCAGACGCTCACCCGCGACCTCGGCCGCGAGCCGACGCCGGAGGAGCTCGCCGAGCGCGCCGACCTGCCTCCGTCGGTCGTCCGCAAGGCGCGCAAGATCGCGCAGACGGTCGTCTCGCTCGACGCGCCGATCGGCGACAGCGACGAGAGCCAGTTCGGCGACTTCATCGAGGACCGGCAGGCGGTCAACCCGGCCGAGGCGACGGTGGCGTTCGACCTGCGCCGGCAGACCGAATCCGTGCTCGAGACGCTCAGCCCGAAGGAGCGCGAGGTCATCCGGATGCGCTTCGGCCTGAGTGACGGCGCCGAGCCGACGCTGGCCGAGCTCGGGGAGAAGTTCTCGCTGACGCGGGAGCGGATTCGCCAGATCGAGGCGGCGGCGCTGCGCAAGCTCCGCGATCCCTCGCTGAGCCGGCGGCTGAGCTCGTTCGTCGAGCCGCGGCGCGGACCCCGGGCGGACCGCCGGCGCGGCGCCGGGCTGGCCGATCAGGGCGTCGCCTGATCGGCCGGCACCCGCACCGGCCGCCGTGAACGTCCATCTGATCGACGGTACCTACGAGCTGTTCCGGCACTTCTACGGCGCGCCGCCGGTGGCCGACGCCTCCGGGCGCCCGATGGGGGCCGTCCGCGGGGTCGTGGCTTCCGTCGTCATGATGCTCGAGGAGGCGGCCACCCACGTCGGCGTGGCCACCGACCACGTCATCGAGTCGTTCCGCAACGAGCTCTGGCCCGGCTACAAGACGGGCGAGGGAATCGATCCCGACCTGCTCGACCAGTTCCACCCCCTCGAGGACGCGCTCGAGGCGCTCGGCGTGGCCGTGTGGAAGATGGAGCGCTACGAGGCGGACGACGCCCTGGCGTCCGCCGCCGTCACCGCCGCGGCCGATGCGCGCGTCGAGCAGGTGTTCATCTGCACGCCGGACAAGGACCTCGCCCAGATGGTCGACGGGCGGCGCATCGTGCAGTTCGACCGCCGGGCCGGCGTCATCCGGGACGCGGACGGGGTGCGGGAACGTTTCGGCGTGGACCCGGCGTCGATCCCCGACTATCTCGCCCTGATGGGCGACAGCGCCGACGGGTTTCCGGGGCTGCGGGGTTGGGGCGCGAAGTCGTCCGCGGCCGTGCTCGCCCGCTACCGGCGGCTGGAGGCGATCCCCGACGACGCGAACGCCTGGGACGTCGAGGTGCGGGGGCGCGCGTCGCTCGCCCGCACCCTGGCCGCGCACCGGGACGACGCGCGGCTGTTCCGCGAGCTCGCGACGCTCAGGACCGACCTGCCGCTGTTCGCGTCGGTGGACGAGCTGCGCTGGGCCGGCCCCACGCCGGCCTTCTTCGACTTTTGCGCGAGAGTGAACGAGCCGCGGCTGTTCGAGCGCGCCCGGAACGCCGCCCCGGACGCGGGGCCGCGGCCACCCGCCTCCGTGGCGTAGACTGAGGCGAGCGTGCTGCGGAGAACCTACGCGGCCGGCATGGTCGCCCTCGGCCTCGCCGCGGCGGCGTGCGGCGACGGCGCGCCGGCTCCGCCGTCCCCGGACGGTTCCGTCCCGGCCACGGGGGACGCCGGGACCCCGCCGCCGGAGGCCGCGCCCACCCGCGTCGAGTTCGTCGACGTCACGGACGCCGCGGGGATCGAGTTCGTG
>JAPOWL010000254.1 GCA_026707615.1 Acidobacteriota bacterium
GTTCTGCGGCGCAAGCTCCCAGGTGCGGCGCCGGCGCGCCCGATGGCTCGTTGGGAGTTCGGACCGAGCCGCCACGGGGTCGCGGTACAATGCACGGGATGGCTGCGCGGAACGCTCCGCGCAGTTGGCGGCCCGCCCGGTAGCGCGTTCCAGGGAGAGAGCACCGAATGGCCACTCCGGTAGTTGAATCGATCCACGCCTTCGACGCCGCCGCCGAGTCCGGACGCGACCCGTTCAAGGTCGCCGACGTCCGCCTCGCCGAGCACGGCCGCAACGAGATACGGCTTGCCGAGCAGGAGATGCCCGGCCTGATGGCGGTCCGCCGCGAGCACGCGGGGCAGTCGCCGCTTGCCGGGGCGCGGGTCATGGGCAGCCTGCACATGACGGTGCAGACCGCCGTCCTCATCGAGACCCTGACCGATCTGGGCGCCGACGTGCGCTGGGCGTCGTGCAACATCTTCTCGACCCAGGACCACGCCGCCGCCGCCGTCGCCGTCGGCCGGCCGGGGGGCGGCGGAACGCCCGAGCGGCCCCGCGGCGTGCCGGTCTTCGCCTGGAAGGGCGAGTCGCTGCCGGAGTACTGGTGGTGCACCAACGAGGCGCTGGTGTGGCCGGACGGTCGCGGGCCGGACCTCGTCGTCGACGACGGCGGCGACGCGACGCTTCTCGTGCACAAGGGCTACGAGTTCGAGCAGGCGGGGGCGATCCCCGCGTTCGATCCCGAGAGCGACCCCGAGGAGTGGGGCGTCATCCTCGATTTGCTGCGCGAGATCGCCGGCCGCGACTCGTCGCAGTGGCGCCGCATCAGCCCCGCCATCCGCGGGGTCAGCGAGGAGACGACCACCGGCGTCCACCGTCTCTACGAGATGATGCGCGACGGCACGCTGCTCTTCCCCGCCATCAACGTCAACGACTCGGTCACCAAGAGCAAGTTCGACAATATCTACGGCTGCCGGCACTCCCTGCCCGACGGGCTGGCGCGGGCCACCGACGTGATGCTGGGCGGCAAGGTGGCCGTGGTCTGCGGCTTCGGCGAGGTCGGCAAGGGCTGCGCGCAGTCGCTGCGCGGCCAGGGCTGCCGCGTCGTCGTCACCGAGATCGACCCGATCTGCGCCCTGCAGGCCGCGATGGAGGGCTACCAGGTCGCCACGCTGGAGGAGATGCTGGAGACGGCCGACATCTTCATCACCGCCACCGGCAACCGCGACATCATCACGGCCGCGCAGATGGGCCGCATGAAGGACAAGGCCATCGTCGGCAACATCGGCCACTTCGACAACGAGATCGACATGGCCGGTCTGAAGAGCATCCCCGGCATCCGGCGCATCCCGATCAAGCCGCAGTACGACGAGTGGCGCTTCCCGGACGGCCACAGCGTGCTGGTCCTGGCCGAGGGCCGCCTGCTCAACCTCGGCTGCGCCACCGGCCACCCCAGCTTCGTCATGTCCGCCTCGTTCACCAACCAGGTGCTGGCCCAGCTCGCGCTCCACGACAACCGCGGCGAGTACGAGAAGAAGGTCTACATGCTGCCGAAGCAGCTCGACGAGAAGGTGGCCCGCCTTCACCTCGACGCGCTCGGCGTCCAGCTGACCGAGCTCAGCCCGGAGCAGGCCGCCTACCTCGGCGTCCCCGTCGACGGCCCCTACAAGGCGGACCACTACCGGTACTGAGATTCGCCCGTCCAACGACCAACGATCGACCGCGGGCGCCAGGGGCGGATCCTGCTCATGTCTACGAAGTCGTCCCTCTTCGACACGTCGGCAGGATATGTCGACGCCGTCGACACGCGCCAGCTCCGCCGGGTGATGCGTCCGGCGGGTGCCCGACGGGCTGGGCCTACCCCGCGCGCCGGACGGCGTGGGCGCGGAGCAGCTTCTCCTGGGCGTTGACCGCCCTGGCGCCCGGCTTCCGGCGGACGGGGCGGTAGGAGCCGTCCGTCCGGAGCACCATCGCGCGATCCGTGTCGGCGAGCATCGTCTCGAGGACGACGTCGTGCAGGTGCGAGCGCAGGTCCGGGTCGCGCACGTGGCAGAGGGCCTCGACGCGGCGGTCGAGGTTGCGCTCCATCAGGTCGGCGCTGCCGATGAGCGCCTCGGGCTGGCCGCCGTTCTCGAAGTAGTAGAGGCGCGAGTGCTCCAGGAAGCGGCCGACCACCGAGCGGACCCGGATCGTCTCGCTGACCCCCGGGATTCCCGGCCGCAGGCAGCAGACGCCGCGCACGACCATGTCGATCCGCACGCCCGCCTGTGAGGCGCGGTAGAGGACGCGGATCATCTCCGGATCGGCGACCGAGTTGTTCTTGATGACGATGCGGGCCGGCCGGCCTTCGCGCGCATGCCCGGCCTCGCGCTCGACCAGGGCGGTGAAAGCGGGGCGCAGGTGGTGCGGGGCGACGAGCAGCTCCTGGTAGTCCCGCTTGTTGGAGTACCCCGTCAGGTAGTTGAAGACCTCCGTCACCTCGTCCAGCACCTCGGGCCGCGCCGTGAAGAGGCCGAAGTCCGTGTAGATCTGCGACGTCACGCGGTTGTAGTTGCCGGTGCCGACGTGCGCATAGCGCATGATGCCGTCGACCTCCTTGCGCACGACGAGGCACAGCTTGCAGTGCGTCTTGAGATTCAGGAGGCCGTAGACGACGTGCACGCCGGCCGACTCCAGCCGGTGCGCCCACTCGATGTTGTTGCGCTCGTCGAAGCGCGCCTTCAGCTCCACCAGCACCGCCACCTGCTTGCCGGCGTCGGCGGCCTGTATCAGCAGATCGACGAGCGGCGAGTTCGGTCCGATGCGGTACAGCGTCAGCTTGATGGCGATGACGTGCGGATCGTCGACCGCTGCGCGGAGGAACGCCTCGACGGCCGAGAACGACTCGAACGGGTGGTGCACGAGGTGGTCGCGCTCGCGGATCGCGTCGAAGATGGCGTCGCCGTCGCCGTTCGCCCAGAGCACGTGGGGGGAGAACGGCGGGTCCTTCAGCCGCGGCCGGTGAAGCCGGGCCAGGGCGCTCCAGTCGCCGTAGCCCATTCTTCCCGACGTGCGCGACACGACGTGCTCCTCGATCTCGAAGTTCTCGATCAGGATGTTCAGCACGCGCGCGGGCATGGACGACTCGACGAGCAGTTGCGACAGGTCGCCGTAGCGCAGCTCCTTGAGCGTGCGGTCGACCGACTCGAGCAGGTCGTCCGCCTCGTCCTCCTGGATCACCATGTCCGTGTCCCGCACGATGCGGAACAGGTGGGCGCCGCGGACCGTCGCTCCCGGAAACAGGCTGCCGACGTTCAGGCGCACGACGTCCTCGAGGAACGCGAACGACTCGCCGGGCTGCTCCGCCACGTCGGACGGAATCGGCACGAAGCGCGGGAGGACGTCGGGCAGCTTGACGCGCGCGAAGCGGGTGCGCCCGTTGTGCTCGACGACCACCGCGAGGTTCATGCTGAGGTTGGAGATGAACGGGAACGGATGTCCCGGGTCGAACGCGAGCGGCGTCAGGACCGGGTGGACGTTGCGCGCGTAGAAGTCGCGCAGGTGGCGGGTGACGGCCGGCGTGAAGTCCTTCCGCTCCAGGATGCGGATGTTCTCTTCAGCGAGCAGCGGGCGGAGCACGTCCGACCAGCACCGCTCCAGGTCGCCCATCATCCGGTTGGCGCGCGCGCGGATGGCGTCGAGCTGCTGCTCGGTGGTCAGGCCGTCCGGCGACGTGTCCTCGACCCCGTTCCGGAACTTCCTGAGCAGGGTCGCGACGCGGACCATGAAGAACTCGTCGAAGTTGGTCGCGACGATCGAGACGAACTTGACCCGCTCGAGCAGCGGATGCCGGTCGCTCTGGGCCTGCAGCAACACCCGCTGGTTGAACTCCAGCCAGCTCAGCTCGCGGTTGATGTACAGGGCGGGGTTCGTGAGGTCGGCCGGATCGACCGGCGCCGGCGATCGACGGGCGACCGCCGCCGTGTTCGCAGAACTGGGCATTGCGTTCGGCGCTCCGATCATACCAGTCCGGCGGCCGGGAACCTGCGGCACGCGACCGCCTGCGGCCCGCTCCGGCCCCGGCCCGAGCGGCGCCTTGCGGTAGAATCGGCACCCCTTGACCAGCTCCGGACCGGCCGCCGGCGCCGCGCCGTCTCCCGCCCGCGGGGTGGGCACGCTGCTGGTCGCCGTCCTGCTCCTGCTGGCCGTCCACTACCTCCCCACGCCGCCGCCGCTCGAGCGGGCCGGCGACGTCATCGCCCTGACCCCCGAAGGGAAGGCGTGCCTGGCCATCCTCGCCTTCGCCATCACGTTGTGGGTGACCGAGGCGGTGCCCTTCCCGGTGACCTCGCTCGCTGTCCTGCTGCTCATCCCCACCCTCGGCATCGCCGGCTACGAGCGAGCGGTCGCGGCGGGGTTCGGCAACCCGCTCATCACCTTCTTCATCGGCGTGCTCTTCCTGTCGACCGGCTTCACGAAGTCCGGGCTCGGCACGCGGCTCGTGCTGCACGTCCTGCGCATCGTCGGGACGCGCACCGACCGCGTCCTGCTCGGGTTCCTCGTCGTCGGGGCCCTGCTCTCGATGTGGATCACCGACATGGCGGTCGCCGCGGTGCTCCTCCCGCTCGGGGTTGGCGTGCTGCGCGACGCCGGGCTCAAGCCGCTCGAGAGCAACTTCGGGCGGGCGCTGATGATCGCCTGCGCGTTCGGGCCGCTGATAGGCGGCATCGGCACCCCGGCCGGGACCGGCGCGAACCTCGCCTCCGTCGGCTACCTGCGCGAGCTGGCCGGGGTCGAGATCTCGTTCGCGCGCTGGATGGCGTACGGCGTGCCGGCCGCGCTGCTCATGATCCCCGTCGGCTGGCAGTTGCTCCTGCGCGCCTTCCCGCCCGAGATCGAGCGGCTGCCCATCGCCGGGACGGAGATCGACGACCGTATCGCCGCCCTCGGGCCCCCGAGCCGCCTCGAGGTCTGGACGCTGGTCGTCTTCGGGGCGACCATCACCGTCTGGCTGACGACGCCGCTCCTCGCCGCGGCGACCGGCGGCGTCATCGACCCGCCCGCCCAGGCCGTGGCGCTGGGCGGCGGCCTGCTGCTGTTCCTGCCGCGCCTCCGGGTGCTCGTCTGGAAGGAAGCGCAGCGCGACATGGACTGGGGCGGCGTCATCCTCATCGTGGCCGGCCTGTCGCTCGGGGTGATGGTGTTCGAGACCGGAGCGGCGCGCTGGCTCGCCCAGGTGATGCTGGGCCGGCTGGCGCTGGTGCCCGACCTGCTCCAGCCGTTCGTCATCGTGCTGGTGGTCGCGGCGCTGCACCTGCTGTTCTCGAGCAACACGGTCACCGGGGCCATCATCATGCCGATCCTGATCGCCCTGGCCCAGGACCTCGGGCTCGATGTCTGGACGGTGGCCGCGCCGGCCGCGTTCACCTCGTCGCTGGCGTTCATCCTGGTGACCGAGAGCCCGACCAACGTGCTGCCGTACTCGGCCGGCTACTTCTCGATCCGGGACATGGCGCGGGTGGGCATCGTGATGACGCTCGGGGCCGCGGTCTGTGTCACGATCGCCATCGTCGCGGTGCGCCCCTTGCTCGGCTGAGGGACGGCCGCGCGGGCGCGGGCGGATGCGCACCGGTCCGCGGGGACGGAGGAGCCTGCGCCCTGGAACCGGTCCTCGCGGGAGTTCCGCGCCGGGACAGACCCCCGATGCGCTCGTCAGGGCGCGCTGGGCGCACCCGCGGACGGGACGGCATCCGGCGAAGGAGTGGAGGGACGACATGACGTGGATGAACGCCGTGGTGAGGCAATCGATCGCGGCCGGGCGTGCG
>JAPOWL010000393.1 GCA_026707615.1 Acidobacteriota bacterium
AGCGTCATCGCGCTCGACGTCCAGACCGGCGAGCGGGTGTGGCACTTCCAGACCGTCCACCACGACATCTGGAACTTCGACAACCCGACCGCGCCGGTCACCCTCGACGTGACGGTCGACGGGCGGCCGCGCGAGATCGTCGTCCAGACCACCAAGCAGGGCTGGGCCTACACGTTCGACCGGGTGACGGGCGAGCCGATCTGGCCGATAGAGGAACGGCCGGTGCCGCAGTCCGAGGTGCCGGGGGAGCAGCTCTCCCCCACCCAGCCGATGCCGACCCGGCCCGCCGCCTACGAGATGCAGGGGCTGACCGAGGACGACCTGATCGACTTCACCCCGGAGCTGCGGGCCGAGGCACTGGAGATCGTCCGGCGCTACCGCATCGGGCCCATCTTCAACCCGCCCATCGAGCGGGGGCACCCGTCCGGCCTGCGCTCGTTCGTGAGCTGCCCGAGCGGCGCCTCGAACATCTTCGGGCCGACGTCGGCCGACCCCGAGACCGGCATCCTCTACGTCTCCACCCGGCGCGGCTGCCGTTCCGAGAACATCGTGGCGGGCGAGCTCATCGACGCCCCGGACGACATCAAGACCACGGGCCGCACCATCGCCGACTTCGCAGTCCTCAATCGCGGCGACTTCCGGGGGCCGCGGGGCCTGCCCATCTTCAAGCCGCCCTACAGCCGCATCGTCGCCATCGACATGAACACCGGGGAGCACCTCTGGGAGACGCCCAACGGCGACACCCCGGAGCGCATTCGGAACCACCCGGCGCTGGCCGGCGTCGACCTGCCGAACACCGGCCTCCTCTCGCACCCGGTGACGATGGTCACGAAGACGCTCGTGATCACCGCGGAAGGCACCGGCGGCACGCCGCGCCTCCACGCGCTCGACAAGGGGACCGGCGAGCGGCTCGGCACCGTCGCCCTCCCCGCCTCGGGCCAGTACGGGATGATGGGCTACGAGCACGAGGGCCGGCAGTACGTCGTCGTGCAGGTGGCGGGACCCGACCTGCCCGGCTCGCTGGCCGCCCTGCGGCTGCCGTTGCCCTGACGGATACCCACCAGCCTCACGGCTCCGAGGTCAGGCACGACAAGATGGGGCCGGCGACAGCTTTCGTGACGGGAGAACTCGTGGCGGTTGATTATCGCCCATGCCGTAGGCGATAATCGCCCTCTTGACGGCCGATGTCCCCTTATCTGCCTCGCTTCGCAGCCCGGCTGCTGCAACGCGCTCTGGCCGCTGCTCCTGTCGTGGTGCTGATGGGCGCGCGCCAGACCGGCAAGAGCACGCTCGCACGGACCGAGGACTTCCTGGCCGACCGCCTCTACCTCACCCTCGACGACCCGGGGACGCATGAGCGGGCCAGGCGGGCGGCGCCGGACCTGGTCCGCAGCGCAGAGCGGCTGACCCTCGACGAGGTGCAGCGCGAGCCCGACCTTCTGCTGGCCGTGAAGCGCGTGGTGGACGAAGACCGGCCGCGCCGCAACGGACGCTTCGTGCTCACCGGCTCGGCGAACCTGCTGCTCATGCAACGCGTGTCCGAGACGCTCGCGGGCCGGGCGGCGTACGTGAACCTCTGGCCGCTCTGCCGCCGGGAACGGCTCGGGCGAGGCACGCCGGGTCTCTGGTCCGATCTGCTCGCGACGCCGGTGGCGGACTGGCCGGACGTCCTCGAGTCGCGCGAAGAGGCTCCTGCCGACTGGCGGAACGAGACTCGCGCCAGCGGCTACCCCACTCCGGCAGTCGAGCTCGACAGCGACGACGCCCGGTCGCTCTGGTTCGACGGATACGTCCGCACGTACCTCGAACGCGATCTGCAGTCCCTGGCGTCGGTGGGGAATCTGGTGGACTTCCGGCGTCTCATGCGCGTCGCGAGCCATCGGCTGGGGGGACTGATCAACCACGCGGACATCGGACGTGATCTACAGATGCCACGCACCACGGTCCAGCGCCATCTCAACCTGCTGGAGACCTCCTTCCAACTGGTGCGCCTGCCGCCGTACTCGGTCAACCGCAGCAAGCGCCTCGTCAAGAGCCCGAAGCTCTACTGGAGCGACCCGGCCCTCGCGCTCTGGCTGAGCGGCGCCGACTCCGTCTCCGGCGAGCACCTGGAGAATCTCGTCCTGGCCGACCTGCTGGTGTGGCGTGACGGTCAGGCCCCCGCCCCGAACGTGCTGTTCTGGCGGACGACGACGGATCGCGAGGTCGACTTCGTCGTCGAGGCCGGCGAGCGGCTGCTGGCCGTCGAGGTGAAGGCCGCCGCCACTCCCGGACTGGCTGACACGCGCGGCTTGCGGCTGTTTCGGCAGGAGTACCCGGAACGGTTCGCCGGCGGCCTGCTGCTCCACGGCGGCCGCGACACGCAGTGGATGGCGGAGGGCATCCTGGCCGCACCCTGGTGGCGGGTGGTGTAGGGTCGCCGACGAGGGCGCTTGGGGCGAGCGCCGCGGCGCCGTGCTGTTGCGCCGCCCGCCGGCATCGGCGATGATGCCCGGGTTCGGTACTTCGAACGGGACGAGCCGCCGTCGCGACCTGCGGCAGCGGCCATCGAGCGCAATGGAGCGGCGGCCGGGCGGCGCCGGGTGCCGAAGGGAGACGACGATGCGAGTGTGTGACGGCGTGCGAATGGTGCTGGTGGGCCTCGTCGGCCTGACCCTGCTCCCGGCGGGGGCCGCACTCGCGCAGTCGGAGGATTCGGCGTGGGAATCGGTCACCGAGGAGCGGCTGCTGGCCCCCGAGGACGGCGACTGGATGAGCTTCCGGCGGACCTACGACGTCACCGGTTTCAGTCCCCTCGACCAGATCGACCGCGACAACGTCGGCGACCTGGAACTGGTCTGGGCGTACTCGATGCGGGACGGGAGCCGCTGGGTCCCGACGCCGGTCGTGGCCAACGGCCTGATGTACGTGGCCGAGGGCAGCGGCCGCGTGACCGCGTTCGACGTCGTCTCCGGCGACGTGGCCTGGATCCACACCCGCAGCTACCCGGAGGACATCGACAAGTCGCAGGCGATGAACCGGCACCGGGGCGTGTCGATCTACGGCGACACGATCTACTGGGGAACGGCCGACGCGGCCCTGGTGGCCCTCGACGCGCAGACCGGCGAGCAGCGCTGGGAGGTGAGCACCGGCGACTACACGGTGGGGCTCGGTCACACGCACCCCGCGCTCATCGCCGACGGCAAGGTGATCATGGGCTTCGCGGGCGGCGACCGGAGCGCCCGCGGGGCGGTGGTGGCGCACGACACCGAGACCGGCGAGCGCCTCTGGATCACCTACACCGTGCCGCGGGAGGGCGAGCCGGGCTACGAGACCTGGACCGAGAACGAGATCCCGCCGCTCGGCGGCCTCACCTGGAACACCATCAGCTACGACCCCGAGCTGCGTCTCGTCTACCTGGGCACGGGACAGCCGACGCCGTGGTCGTCCACCCTGCGCGGCCCCGGCGACGCCCTCTACACGAACTGCATCCTGGCCCTCGACATCGACACCGGCGAGATCGCGTGGTACTTCCAGGTGGTGCCGGCCGACAACTGGGACCTCGACGCCACGCACGAGAGCATGCTCGTCGACCTCGTCATCGGCGGCGTCGAGCACAAGGCGCTCATCGAGACCAGCAAGATCGGTTGGGGCATCGTCCTCGACCGCGAGACCGGCCGCTTCCTGCACGCGTTCCGGACCGCCTACGACAACCTCATCACCGGCTGGACCGACAGCGGCAGCCCCATCTTCAACCCCGAGCTCATTCCGACGATGGACGACGTCGACTCCGACCGCGTCTTCGAGGTCTGCCCGCACTACCACGGCGCGCGCAACCTGAACTCGCCGAGCTACAGCGCCGAAACCGGCCTGTACTACGTCGGCATCAACAACAGTTGCATGGACGTGTCGTTCGTATCCGAGGAGTACCGGCCGGGCCGGCTCTACAGCGGACTCGCGGCGCGGGTCAAGATGGTGCCGGGCTACGACTACGTCGGCGAGTTCGTGGCCTTCGACCCCGTCAGCGGCCGGCGGGCCTGGGAATACCGTCCGGAGAGCGGCGCCGCCATGACCGCCGCGGCCCTCGCCACGAGCGGCGGCATCGTCTTCGGGGGCACCGCGGACCGGCGCTTCTTCGCGCTCGACGCCGAGACGGGCGACCTCCTGTGGGAGCGGCGCCTCAACGGCGACATCTCGGGCGCCCCGGTCACCTTCGAGGTCGGCGGGCGGCAGTACGTCGCGGTCGGCGCCGGCGGCCGCATCGGGCAGACGACCTCCTACGCGCGCTTCACCGACACCACGCTCCCGCAGGGCACCGGCGTCATGTGGGTTTTCGCGCTACCCGAGTAGGCGGCCGTGCCTGGCAGGTGTCGCCGGGGGCGGCCGAAGGCAGGCCGCCGGGATTTGACTACTCCGCTGGAGTTGCAGGAGAACGACCGATGAGAACACGCACGCTCTGGATCTGCACGCTCGTCGCGGCGCTGGCGCTGGCGGCGCCGGTGTTCGCACAGGACTACACGCCTCCGCGCACGCCGGATGGGCAGCCCGACATATCGGGCATCTGGACGAGCTTCGACTCGACGCCCTTCGAGACGCCGGGCCCCGAAGTGTGGGCGGGCCTGAAGGCCCTCGCCGCCTGGTTCCCCGGCATCGACAACAGCGGCATGAGAGGCCCCGGCGTCGGTCCTTCCGGCGACTTCTCGCCCGGGGAAGTCGATGCCAAGAGCAACGAGCGCCGGCGGTCGATGGTGGTGGACCCGCCGAGCGGAGTGGTGTCCATCCTTCCCGCGGCAGCGGCGGTGCGGGACGAGAACCTGCGGCTCCTCGCCGACCACTGGGTGCACAACACCCCATGGGAGCGCTGCATCACGCGCGGCGTGCCGGGGGCGATGTTCCCGACCTACAACACCGGCCACCTGATCCTGCAGACGCCGGGCTACGTGGCGATCTCCTCGGAGATGATCCACGTCTCGCGCATCATTCCGCTGGACGACCGGCCGGAGCTGCCGTCGGGCATCCGCCAGTGGGACGGCGTGTCCCGGGGCCGCTGGGAGGGCGACACTCTGGTGGTGGAGGTCACGCACTACAACACGCAGGGGACCGTCGGCACGAACGTGGCCACCGGCCGCATCCGGGGCATCCCGCAGAGCGAGGCCACGCACGTGACCGAGCGCTTCATTCCGGTCGACGAGAACACGATGCTCTACCGCGTGACGGTCGAGGATCCCAATGCCTTCGGGGAACCGTGGACCGTCGAGCTGCCCATGAACCGCTCGCCGGACTACCACATCCTCGAGTACACGTGCCACGAGGGCAACTACGGCCTCGAGAACACGCTCCGGGGCGGCCGGGCCGACGACGCGAAAGCCGGCCGCTGAGCGCGCGTCGCTTCGTTCGGCCCATCGGCGCGGCCCCGGGTGCTCCCGCGACGCCGCGACGCCGCGGCGTTGGGGCGAAGCACGAATGGGCTCAGAAGCGGTACTTGAGATTGACCGTCAGCGCCTGATAGCCGATAGCGGAGAACTCCAGCTCGTTGTTGAACGGCGTGACACCGTCGGCGAGCACCCCCGCGTGGCTGCGGACGACGTCGTTTACAGCCTCGTGATCGACATCGTCGAACCGTGCCCAGCGCAGTGCGACGCCGAGGGAGGTGCGCTCGCTCAGCGCGTAGTCGACGCCGACCAGCGCCTGGTAACCGACGACGGTCTCGCCCGCGTAGGTGTCCAGGATGCTGGCCGTCCCCGCGGCGGCGCGCTTGGCCACGTCGGGCCAGT
>JAPOWL010000030.1 GCA_026707615.1 Acidobacteriota bacterium
CCCTGAGCATTCTCGGGCACGAGGTGGGCCACCGCTGGCTCGCGTTCCCGGACTTCAGCAACCACGACCGCGTGCGCTCGTCGGCGCTCCTCGGCCGGGACCACGCCCACTGGAGCTTCTTCTTCGACTCGGACGCCTCGGTCATGGAGGGCAACGACATCGAAGACCTCGGGGGCGGAGCCTTCCGGACCGTGGCCGCCGTGGAAGGCTACAGCCCACTCGATCAGTACATGATGGGCCTGCGCGACGCCTCCGACGTGCCGTCGTTCTTCTATGTCGAGGCACCGACGAACACGAGCCCGCCGGCCCGCCGCGCCGGTTCGCCGCAGGTGGGAGTGACCTTCAACGGCACCCGGCGCGAGGTCCTCATCGACGACGTCATCGAGGTCGAGGGAGAACGCGTCCCGAGCGCCGCCGACTCGCCCCGGGTGCAGCGGCAGGCATTCATCTACGTCGTCCGGGGCGGGCGCGACCCCAACCCCGAGCACGTGGCCAAGCTGGACCGGATCCGCCAGCAGTGGGAGACCTACTTCCACACCGCGACCGACAACCGCATGACGGCGGAGACGCGGCTGCGCCCGCCGTCGCCCCCCGAGACCACCGACCCCTGATCTTCGGACCGTGGCCCGCGCTCCACGGGTGAGCACGGCGGGCCGCGAGCGGGCGAGGACTGCCTTCCCGGAGGCCCCGCGAACCGGGCGCCGAGTCCATCGCTCGAGGAGTCCGTCCGCCTGGCGGTGCTGCCTCCCGACCTGCGAGGCGACCCGGGGCCGAGTCGATCGCTCAGCGAGTCAGCCGCGTCAGCCGATCGCGCAACTCCGGGGATTCGGGCAGCGCCGCCAGGCCCGCCCGCAAGGCCTGCGCCGCCAGCGCCGGCTGGGACAGGCGCACGTAGGCGTCCGCCAGCGCGAGATGGGCGGGCACCAGCGTCGGATCGAGGAAGACGGCGCTGCGCCAAGCGCTCGCCGACCGTCGATCGTCGTCGCGATAGGCGTGGACCCACCCCAGGAAGAACGCGGTGAGGGCGCGGCGCGGTGCGTCGGTGTCGGCCGCGAACGCCGCGTCGAGTGCTTCCGCCGCGCCCGCGTAGTCGCCCGCGGCGAAGCGCGCCAGGCCCCGCAGGGCGAGCTCTCCGAGCGCGCTCTCCGTCCCGGAGTCGGTGTCCGGGGGAGAGATCATCGCGCTCGCGCCCGGCCAGTCGTCCTGCTGCGCCCGCGCCAGCGCCGTGGCCGCCCGACCGCCCGGGACGACGGTGCCCAGAGAGGCGAGGTAGCGGCCGGCCAACCGGCCGCGCAGGACCTCGATCGCAGCGGGCCGGCCAGCGGAATCCCGCGCGAGCCGCGGACGCGACCCGTGGACGACGTCGAGCTCCCGCCGCACCTGCCGGACGGTCTCCCCGTCGCGTGACACTTCGATCTCCGCCACGTAGCGACCCGCGGGCAGCCCGTCGAGCGGGAGCTCGAACCGGACGACCCGGCTGCCGTCTCCGCGCCCCGCATCCGCGACGTCGAGATCGGCGGTACGGATCCGGCGGACGGCATCACCCTCGCCGGCCGCCCGGAGAGAGAACCGAACCCTGGCGGCGTCGACCTCCGCGGGGGCGCCGTACAGCTCCACCACGCCGCTCAGGCCGTCGTCCGCGTACGCCGTTGCGCGCACCGGGAAGCGGTCGGCCGCCGGCCCGAGGACGATGTCGCTGGACGACACGGCGGCCGCCGTCGCCGACGGCACCTCGAAGCGCCGGTCCGCGCTGCCGATCTGCCCCCCCGGCTCGCGAACCACGGCCCGCATCAGGTAGGTCCCGGGCGGCGCCTCGAACTGTACCCGATAGGCTCCCCGCCCCACGGCGCGGCCGGGGACGGCGGCGGACGGCAGCGGGATAATGTCGCTGCCGCTCGCCACGGCCTGCCCCGTGCGCGCGTCCCGGACCACGAACACCACGTCCGCCGCGCGACCTGCCCGGGCGGCCGCCACCGGCAGCTCCGCTTCCAGGCTCAGGACGACGGTGGGCTGGACGGGCGTTGCGCCGCGCACAACGTAGGTCGTGTACTCGACGCGCAGCCCCTGCAGGGCGAACGGCGCGGCGAGCGCCGCGTCGATGGCCTGCCGGCGCCCGCGCGTCGCAGAACCGCCAGCCTCCAACGCGTAGCCGGTGCGCGTGCGGACGCGTGCCCCGGGTCGGGTGATCCGGACGGTGACCCTCCGGTAGTCGCCCCCGCCGCTGGCGTCGCCCGCCGGCTCGAAACCGACGATGTAGTGGTCCTCGGACCGGCTGCCGATGGCTTCGAGCACGGTGTCCGGCCGGCTCGCGGCCCGGACGAAGAGGTCTCCGTCGGTCTCCGCGGCCAGCGTGCCGAGCGGCGACACCCGGCTCTCGATGGCCGTGAAGCGCTGGCCCCCGAACGCGTTCCGCTCCTCGATGCCCGAGTCACGCCGGTTGATGTCGAGGGCGTGGACGGCGCTGTAGGACTGCGCCGCGGCGGCCGCCACCCGTTCGAGGTCTCGCCCGACGTTGTCGCCGTGGAATCCCTCGGAGACCAGGATGACGTCCTTGCGGCCCTCGATCCGGCGCAGGGCTCGGATGAGGTCGGCGAACGTGTCGAGAAACTGGCGGGCCTGGGAGTCCGCCCGGTTCACGACCGAGCGGCTCGCATCCCGCACGTCCATCGCGCTGACGCCGAAGCCCGCCTCTTCGCTCAGGCGCAGCAGGACCTGCTGCAGGACCTCCCGGTTGCCGCGGTCGATCTCGAACGCCTCGAACTCCCGGATCTCGCCGATGCCGGTGAAGCGGGTCCGCTCGCGCGATCCGGACAGGTTCGGCAGGGCGGCGATCACCCGGTTCACGTCGCCCGTGAAGCCCACCCGGGCGCCGGGGCCGGGGAGGGCGTACAGCGCGACACGGTCCCCGGGACGGACCCGGGAGCGGAGGAATCGTTCCACCGCCCGCCGGGCGACCTGCTCGTTCCGCGGGGAGATGTGCGACTGGTCGAACGCGAAGACATAGAGGCGGCCGCGGGGTGCGCCGCGGTTGGTGGAGACGTCGCCGCCGACGGTGCGCTGCGCCGCTTCGGCGTAGGTGCCGAGCGGCGCCCGCACGTGCTGCAGGAGGGCGACCGGGCGCCGGACGCCCCCCTCCTCGATCTCCACTTCCTCGGCCCGGAGGTCCCGGATGGGACGGCCGCGCCCGTCGGTCACCTCGACGTCGAGGCGGGCCAGCTCCACCCCTGCCGTGAAGGCCGGCCCCTGCTGCGGTTGTTGCTGCTGCCGCGGCTGCTCTGCCGGTGGCTGCTCCGCCGGCGGCCGCGCCCTCGCGGCGGCCGACCCGACCGCGACCACGAGAACGCCGACCAGGCACGCCCGGCGGCCCGGACGTCTGCACCGCCGAACGCGCGATGCAGGAGTCCCGCTCCGGCCCAGGCACCCGTCCCCCCCGTCAGGACGCGCGAAATCGCCCACCGTTGCCCCCCTCGTCTACCGAGAAGACGCTCCGAGCCCCGGTGAGGTTCCCCCGCGCCAGGGGTGCGCGCGGCGGCCCCGGGCTGGAGTCTGCGCCCAGAACGTGCGATGAGCACTTCCGCCGGCGCAGACTCCCAATGGGCCCGTGAGGGCGCGCCACCGCTCTCCGGTGGCGAGCGGCGGCGGGCGTTCGTGTCGGCGGTCGGCGCTACGGTCCCGGCTCCGATCATCGGCCCGCTCGCGGGGCCGCCGTCAGTCGACGATCGCCTGGTAGGTCAGGGTCGCCAGATCCTCCCGGATTCTGAGATGGGTGTAGGGCCGGACCTGCGTCAGCATGATGCCGATGAGCTCCTCCGACGGGTCGACCCAGAAGATCGTGCCGAAGGCGCCGCCCCAGTAGTACGAGCCCTCCGACCGGGGGGTGGCGGACGGCCCGAGGTCGGTCACGACGGCGTAGCCGAGCCCGAAGCCGTACCCGGGGCCGGCGAGCCAGATGCCGTAGTCGCCGGTGTGATTGGCGGTCATCAGCTCGATCGTCTTGCGGCTCAGCAGGCGCACGCCGTCGAGCTCGCCGCCGTTCAGCATCATCTGGTGGAAGCGGAAGTAGTCGCGCGCCGTCGACACCAGGCCCCCCGCCCCGCTGAAGTAGACGTGCGGCTCGCGCACGAAACGGCTCTCCGCCGTCGGCGCCTCCGTCAGCACGATCTTCCCGTCGTCGCCCGGGCCGTAGAGGGCGGCGAAGCGGTCGAGCTTGGACTGCGGCAGGTAGAAGTGCGTGTCCGGCATGTCGAGCGGCTCGAAGATCCGCTCGCGGAAGAAGGCGTCGAGCGTCTGGCCGGACATCACCTCGACGAGCCGGCCCACGACGTCGGTCGCCCGCCCGTACTCCCAGCGGTCTCCCGGATGGAAGTTCAGGGGCAGGCGGGCCAGCCGCTTCACCATGTCCCCCACGGTGTCGGTCGGCTTGCGCTCCGCCGTCATCGCCTGGAAGTCGCTCTGGGTCAGGCCGCGGTAGGTGTTGGCCAACCCCGCCGTATGCGTCAGCACGTGCTGCACGGTGATGGGCCGCGCGGCCGGAACGAGCTTGTAGCGCCCGGCGATGCGCTCCTGCTCCGGCGACGGCACGGCGACCTGCATCTCGGAGAACTCCGGCAGCCAGCGGGAGATCGGATCGCGGAGCTGGAAGTGCCCCTCCTCGTAGAGCATCATCAGCGCCACCGAGGCGACCGGCTTGGTCATCGACGCCATGCGAAAGACGGTGTCGTGGGTCATGGCGCGCTGCTGCTCGACATCCCGACGGCCGGCCGCCGAGAAGTGGACCACCTTGCCGCGGCGGGCGACCAGGGTCACGACGCCCGCCACGTCGCTGCGATCGACGTAGCCCTGCATGACCCGGTCGAGGCGCTCGAGCCGCTCCGACGACATGCCGACCGACTCGGGCTCGGCCGTCGGCACGCCGTCCATCTCCGGCAGGTCCGCCGTCGCCCCCCGGAGCCCGGCGCCTGCCGTCATCAGGATTGCGGCCAGGCAGACCACGCCGTACATCGACCACCGTCCGGTTGACGTCTTCATCGATTCCCTCCGTGCCGGAGTGTCTCCAGCCGCGCCGGCCGCTCGCCCGTCGGCTCGCCGCGCGGTAGCCTGCCCGCCGGGGCAGGGGCCAGGGGTCTCAGCTAGTGCACGCCGCCGCCGCCCATCTGCAGCAACGAGGGGTCGGCCCCCATGCGCCGCAGCGTCGCCTCCCAGAGCTCGTTCGCCTCGTTGTCGAAGATGAGGTCGGGATCGACCTCTGCGTGCAGCCAGGCCGACGCCGCCAGCTCGCGGTCGAGCTGCCCCGCGTCCCATCCCGCGTAACCGGTCAGCAGGCGCGTGCGGGGAGGCGGCGGGGCCTCCAGGAAGCGCCGCAGAAGGCTCGGCGAAGTCGACAGGAAGACACCGTCACAGACCCGGACCGATTCGGCATCGGCCGGCTCCGTGCCCATGAGAATCCAGCCGCGCTCGCGCTCGACCGGGCCGCCTATCCAGAGCTCGAGGTCGCTGGTGGCGTTCACCGGCGGGGTCAGGCGGACGACGTCGGCCGCCGGGGTGTCGGTCGGCCGGTTCAGCACCAGGCCGAAGGCGCCATGCTTGCCATGCTCGCACAGCAGGATGACCGCGCGCCGGAAGTTCGGGTCGTTGAGCTGCGGCATCGACACCAGCAGCGACGGGGCCAGCGAGGGGTTCGGTTTCCTGCCTTCGTCGTTCATCGCGCCTGCCCCGGGGGTCCGGTTCATTCTCTCACGATCC
>JAPOWL010000521.1 GCA_026707615.1 Acidobacteriota bacterium
GGATCTGGTCCTTGCTGAACCGGTTCTCGATGTCGCCGTCGCAGTCGCTCCACGAGCGGAGCTTCTCGGTGATCCATGCCGCCACGCCGGCCGGCGAGTCGGTCAGGCCGAAGGCGAGCGTCTGCGGCTTCGTCCCCTGGATGCGCTGGTAGCCGGTCTCCTCCACGGACCAGAGGGCGGCGGCTTCCAGGAACGCGCGCTCGTCGTCGGTCTGGGGGTCGCGCTGCGCGCGCGGCGGCGAGCCCGGCGGGTGGACGCCGACCAGGCGGTCGGGGTAGCGCGCCCCGAGGACGCGCGTGATCCCCGCGCCCCAGTCGCTGCCGTAGGCGCCGAAGCGCTCGTAGCCGAGCCGGTCCATCAGCTTCACCCACAGGTCCGCCGTTCGGGAGACGTTCGTGCCTTCGAGCGGCTCTCCGGAGAAGCCGAAGCCGGGGATTGACGGCACGACCACGCTGAACGAGTCCTGCGCCTCGCCGCCGAAGAGCGCCGGATTGGCGAGCTGCCGCACCGACGGCAGCATCTCCCAGAACGTGCCCGGCCAGCCGTGCGACATCACCAGCGGCAGCGGCTCCGGTCCCCGCCCGCGCTCCTGGATGAAGTGGATGAGCTGGCCGTCGATGGTCGTCGTGTAGTGGTTGAAGGAATTGAGCTGCGATTCGTGCGCCCGCCAGTTGTAGCGGTCGCGCCAGTGCTCGAGCAGCTCCTGCAGGTAGGCGCGGTCCGTGCCGTACGACCACGCCTCGCCCGGCGAGTCGGGCGGCCAGCGGATGTTCTCGAGCCGCCGCTGCAGGTCTTCGAGCTCGGCATCGCTCACGCGGACCTGGAAGTTCTCGATCTCGTCCTCGTCCTGGACCGCGGCGCTCGCGGCGTGTGCGGACGGGGCCGCGGCCGCGCGACCGCCCAGGAGGGCGCCCCCCGCCGCGGATGCCGAGGCGCCGGTGGCGCCCAGCAGCTTCAGGAGCGTGCGCCGGTCGATCATGCCGTGCGGTACTGCCATCGCTTGAACCCTCCTTGCCAAACCGGACACGCCGCTCTGGCAGCCCCGAAGCGCAGGCCGGGCGCAGGGGCCGCCGCGCGGGCGCGAAGACGGCCATTCTACCGCCATGGCCGCCCCGAATGACGGCGCGTGATACGCTCAGGCGATGCCCTCCTGGACCGACTTTCTGTCGCCCGCCATCGTCATCGCGGTGGTCGTGCTCCTGTGGCGCGACACCAACGGCCGCATCGCTCAGCTCGGGCGCACCGTCGCCACGCTCGCGGAGACGGTCGCCAATGTCGACCGCCGTCTCGCCACGCTGGAAGGGCGCATCACCGGCTGGCAGGATCGCCAGCACCCCCCGGCGACGTAGCGGCGCGAACCCGACGCAGGCTCCGTGCTCCGTCAAGGGGCTTGGCGTTCAGTCGCGGATGTTGTACGCTCTACGGCACAGTTCCGGCCTGTCGTGTGCTCGGAGGAGCCGGCCCTGGGGAGGCTGCATTGATGACGACCTTTTCTCGGATCGCGGTGGTGGCGGCAGTCGGCGTCCTGATCGGGATGTCCGCGCCCGCATCCGCCAACGAAGCGGCGGTGACGTACCACAAGGACGTCGCGCCGATCATGCAGGAGAACTGCCAGACCTGCCATCGGCCCGCCGGGTTCAACCTGAGCGGCCTCGTGGCGCCGATGTCGTTCATGAGCTACGCCGAGACCCGCCCGTGGGCGCGCGCCATCGCCCGCAAGGTGGAGTCGCGCGAGATGCCCCCCTGGTTCGCGACCGAGCCGAAGGGCGTCTTCGAGAACGAGCGCGGCCTGACCGACGCCGAGATCGAGACCATCCTGGCCTGGGTCGAGGCCGGAGCCCCCGCGGGCGACCGGGCCGACGCGCCGGAGCCGCTGGTCTTCGCCGAGAGCCAGTACGACGGGTGGTCGCACGGGACGCCCGACTTCGTCGTGCGCATGGAGGAGCCGTTCGTCGTGCCGGAGGACGCCTACGACATCAACATCTCGTTCGACGTCCGGATTCCGGAAGAGCTGATGCCGGAGGACACGTGGATGCGCGGTTGGGAGCTCCGCACCGGAGCCGACGGCTCGGGCGTCCACCACATGTGCGCGTTCGTGCGGCCCGAGGACGGTCAGGTGCTGACCGGCGCCGACAAGTCCGCCGTGGCGCTGGGCGGCCTGCTGAGCTGCGTGGCCGAGGGCGGCGAGTCGGGCCTGTTGCCGGACGGCTACGGCATGCTGATCCAGAAGGGCTCGGTCGTCAACTTCAACATGCACTTCAACAAGGAGCCCGGTCCCGGCACGTCCTTCGAGGCGCAGGCCGAGGTCGGCTTCTTCGTCGAGGACAGGCCGGTGGTCCACTCGGTGATCACCGACACCCTCGGCAACAACGGCTTCGAGATACCGCCGAACCATCCGAACTACCGCATCGGCATGGCGCGGACGCTCGACGAGGACATCCTCGTCCTCAACTACTGGCCGCACGCGCACCTGCGGGCGACGGCCGCGCGCTACATCGCCTTCTACCCCGACGGGACGGAAGAGATGCTGCTCGACGTTCCGCACTACGACCAGAGCTGGCAGGTGACCTACAAGTACGCGGAGCCGAAGCTCCTCCCGAAGGGCACCCGCATCGAGGCGGAGTTCTGGTACGACAGCACGGCGGAGCGTGGCGCCCGGCGCGGCTTCGACGCGGATCGTCCGGTCTGGTTCGGCCAGCGGACGAACGACGAGATGTCGCTCGGATTCATCAGCTACGCCAAGCTGGACGGTGCGTCGACCACGACCAACCAGCAGGACTAGCCGCAACGACGTGACCGACTGATGCACTATCACGCACTTTCGTCACGTCGAAGCCTGTCGGCGTTCGCTTTCGCGCTCGTCTTCCTGGGGCTCCCGCTCGTTGCGGGGGCCCAGGAAGCGGGCGGTGCGGAAGCGGAACCGGCAGGTTTCGTCCGTACGGAGCTCGCGCTCGACAACCGCCCGTTGTCGTTCGCCTTCGATTCGACCCTCCGTGCCACCGCGCCGCGACCGTTGCTCGCGTCGGGCGAATCCGTGTCCGAGACGCGAATTCGTCTGGGTGAGCTGACGGTCAATCCGTTCCTCAACATCGGCAGCCTCGACGCGGCGGCCCGGCGGGAAGCGGGCGAGCCGCCGGTCGTCGGAGCAACCACTGTCTGGCTGACGAGGGCCGACGATGGCTGGGCGCTGGAGCTCGAGCAGGCGCCTGCGGAGGCTACTGAGGCGGAGGCTACTGAGGAGGAGGGCGAAGAGTCCTCCGAGGGCGATGACACGACCGAGGCAGAAGCCGACGCGGACGCCGGGGAAGCGGAGGCCGACAGCGACGCCGCCGCCGACGACGCCGGCATCGTGATCCACGTCCCGCTGGCGCGCGAGGCGACCGAGGCGCAGGAAACCCTGTCCGCCGCTCTCGTTTCGACTTCCGACGACAGCGGGCAGCTCGTGCTGCGGTGGCACGATCACCGCTGGACGGCCGACTTCGACCTCCTGCCCCTGCCGACTCCGGCCGAGCTCGCTGCGGCCGCAGCCGCTGCCGCGCAGGCCGCGGCGGAGGAAGCGGAGGAAGACGAGGGGCCACGCGTCCCGACCGATACGGAGCAACTGGACTTCGACTCCGACACGAGCGCCGGGGCGCGCGCGCTGACGCTGGCCGAACGGAACGACACGGCCATCGTGCTCCCCGACGAATCCCGCATCTCCGTCCTCGTCTGGCAGGAGCAGCTCGTCGATCACGCCGACTTCGCCGCCCTGGCCACGATGGGCGACGGCGAGGTGGTGCGGCTGACGCAGGGAGCCGTGATTCGACTGCGGAGCGAGGTCCCGTTGCAGTTCGGGGACACGTCGATTCCAATGGAGAACCTGGCGCCCGGCTTCCCGGGGTCGTACGGCCTGTGGCTCAAGCGCTCCGGCGACGGTTGGCGTCTGGTGTTCAACCACGAGCCGGACTCGTGGGGGACCCAGCACGACCCGGCCTTCGACGCGGTGGAGATCGAGTTGAAGCACTCGGAGGACGGCCTGGAGACACGGTCGCTGGGGGCCACCCTCGTCCCCGTCACGGCGCACTCCGGCCGGCTCGTCATCCACTGGGGCGCCCACGAATGGGCGGCCGACTTCGCCATTTCGGAGTAGGGGCGGCCGGTTCGGGTCGCCCGGTCCATCCGCGGACCGTCCGTGGCCGCCGTGGGATGCCCACGGCGGCCACTTTTCGCAGGGCCCGAACGCGGGCCGCGTATTCTTCCAGAGAGCGAGGTTGTCGATGATCAGACGCAATGTCGTGGCAGGGATCGCGCTGGCGGCGATGGTCGTCGTGGCGCCGGCGACGGTGGCGGCGCAGGCGACCGAGGGGTGGACCGTGCCCCGGACGCCCGAGGGCTACCCGGATCTGCAGGGCGTGTGGGCCAACAACAGCGCCACGCCGCTCGAGCGCCCGGAGCAATGGGCGGACAAGACCCAGTTGACCGACGAGGAGCTGGCCTCGTTCCGGGCCGCCGCGGCCGAGGTGACGGCCAGCGGTCTCGACGCCGTCTTCGGCGACCAGCTCGCCGCCGCGGCGCTGGCCGGAATCCGCGATGTGGACTCCTACGACTCGACCGGCAACTACAACCAGTTCTGGCTCGTCGAGCGCGACTTCGACAACCGGACGTCGCTGATCGTCGATCCGCCGAACGGGCGAGTCCCGGCCCGCACTCCGGACGCGGAGCGCGCCGGCCGCGGCCTGCCGCCGCCGATCATCGCGGAGAAGGCCGACACCTGGGCCGACCGCCCGCTGAGCGAGCGCTGCGTCACCTTCGGCGTGCCGTCGCTCTTCGCCGGCTACAACAGCTACTACCAGATCTTCCAGAGCCCCGAGCACGCGGTCGTGCTCATGGAGATGATCCACGACGCCCGCGTCATCCCCATCGACGGGCCGCCGCACCCCGACCAGTCCATCCGTCAGCTCCACGGCGACTCGCGGGGCCGCTGGGAGGGTGACAGCCTCGTGGTCGAGACCACCAACTACTCCAGGCTCGGCGCGTTCTGGAGCGCGTCGGAGGATCTCAAGGTGACCGAGCGCTTCACCCGGGTCGGCCCGGACACGCTGCAGTACGAGATCACGTTCAGCGATCCGACCACGTGGACCGAGCCCTGGACGGTGATGATCCCGCTCCGGCGCAGCGAGGACCCGCTGTTCGAGTACGCCTGCCACGAGGGCAATCTCGGCATGGAGGGCATCCTGTCCGGATACCGCGCCGAGGAGCGCGAGGCGGCGGCGGCCCAGCAGCCGTAGCCACATCGATCGAACCTCCGGCAGTTGCCAAGGGCGCCGCACCACTCGGGGGCGGCGCCCTTTCTGTTGTCGGCGGGTGTCCCGCCGGCTACCGCACGTCCGGCACCAACCCCCCCTGCCCGGGCCGCGCAAGACGGATTGGCAGTGGGCCTCCCGACCCGCGGGCGAGACCGGTCCGGCTCAGGGCTCGGCGGTCGCCGAGGCGGTCGAGCCCGCGGGCACCCAGGCCGGGGTGCCCTCCTCCCACCGGTTGTCGGTCAGGGCGCGCTGCCCGGAGCCGTCGGCGTCCATGATGAAGAGCTCGCCGTAGGCCTGCGGGATGTCCGAGAGCGGCGCCTCGTCCTTGAAGCCGTAGCGCGAGCTGCTGAACAGGATGTGGGTGCCGTCGGCGGACCATGCCGGGTGGGAGTCGTTGCCGGGGGCGGTGGTCAGCCGCCGGAGATCGGTCCCGTCGGGCCGGATGGTG
>JAPOWL010000202.1 GCA_026707615.1 Acidobacteriota bacterium
CTCCTCGACGCGGGCGTGCCGCCCGGCACGGCCCAGCCGGACGGGGCGACCGCGCTCCACTGGGCGGCGCACCGGGACGACCTGCAGGTGGCGGACCTGCTGCTCGGCGCGGGAGCCGACGCGAACGCGGCCAACGAGCTGGGCGTCGTCCCGCTCGCCCTCGCCTGCACCAACGCCGGCGCCGCGATGGTGGAGCGCCTCCTGGCGCACGGCGCGGACCCCGATCGGGCGCTGCCGACCGGCGTCACCCCGCTGATGTCGTGCGCCCGGACCGGCAGCGTCGACGCCGTCGCCCGCCTCCTCGCGCACGGCGCGCGCGCCGACGAGCGCGAGGCGGTGCGCGGGCAGACGGCGCTCATGTGGGCGGTCGCGGAGCGCCATGCGAAGGTCGCGGCGGCGCTCCTGGCGGCCGGGGCGGACGCCGGAGCCCGGACCGGGGGCGGTTTCACGCCGTTGCTCTTCGCGGCGCAGCAGGGAGACACGGCGTCGGCGCGGCTGCTGCTCGACGCGGGGGCCGGCATCGACGAGACGGGCGGCGACGGAAGCACGGCGCTTCTGGTCGCCACCGAGAGCCGGCACGCGGGGATGGTGCGGTTCCTGATCGACGCGGGCGCCGACCTCGACGCCATCGGGACGGGGCGCACCGCGCTCCACGCCGCGGTGCAGAACGAGCGGCCGGACATCGCCCGGCTGCTCCTCGCGGCCGGCGCCGACCCGAACGTGCGTCTCGAGCGCGGGCTGCCGCGGGTTGCCGGCGACCTCTCCGTCACCAGCGGTCCGCTGACGCTGATCGGCGCCACCCCGTTCTGGCTGGCCGCGAAGTTCGCCGACCTGGAAACGATGCGCCTGCTCGCCGACCACGGCGCCGATACCACCCGCACCAACGCGGGGGGGACGACGCCGCTGATGGTGGCGGCAGGCATCGGCTGGGTCGACGGCTCCGACCGCTACGGCCGGGTGGCGTTCGACGGCAACACGGCGCGCCGGGAACGCCACGACCTGGGCGCGGTCGAGCTGGCCGTGGCGCTGGGCGGCGACCCGGACGCCGTGAACGACCACGGCCAGACCGCCATGCACGGCGCCGCCTACATGGGCGGCGACAGCATCGTGCGCTACCTCGCCGAACAGGGGGCGCGGGTCGACGTCGCCGACAATGCGGGCCGGACGCCGCTCTCGATCGCCGACGGCCTGTACGTCGGAGGCACCTTCGTCGTCCGGGAGTCGACGGCGGCGCTGCTCAGGCAGCTCGGTGCGGGACGGGGCGACCAGTGACGGGACCGACGACCCGGCTGAAGATCGCTTTCGTCGCGGTGGCGGCGGCCGTCGTCGCGAGCCTGCCGGCGGCCTCTGCCCGGAGCGCACACGCCCCCGCCCCCGACCCCTCCCGCGCGTTCCTCGACCGGAACTGCGTCGTCTGCCACAACGGCACCCGGCTGACGGCCAACCTCGCCCTGGACGCCCTCGATCCCGCCGCCGCGCCGCGGCACGCCGAGGTCTGGGAGAAGGTCATCCGCAAGCTGCGCAGCGGCGCGATGCCGCCCGCGGGGCGGCCGCGTCCCGACGCGCGGGCCGCCGAGGCGTTCGTCTCGCGCCTCGAGCGCGACCTCGACGCCGCCGCGGCCCGGCGCCCGAGGGTCGGCCGCCCGGTGGCGCAGCGCCTGAACCGGGTCGAGTTCGCGAACGCGGTCCGCGACCTGCTCGGCTTCGAGGTGGACGCGGCGGAGCTCCTCCCGCCCGACGATGCCGGCTACGGCTTCGACAACATCGGCGACGTGCTCACGGTGTCGCCGATGCTCCTCGAGCGCTACCTGTCGGCGGCCGGCCGCATCGCCCGCCTCGCCGCGGGAACCACCGCCGGCGCCGCCTCCCACGTCTACACGGTCTCCAAGTACCTGCGCCAGAACGACCGCATGGGCGAGGACCTGCCGTTCGGCTCCCGCGGCGGCCTGGCGGTCCGGCACACGTTCCCCGCGGCGGGCGAGTACGTCGTCCGGCTGCGGCTGCTCAAGAACCACCGCGACCAGGTGCGCGGCATGCGGCAGGTGCACGACCTGGAGGTCCGGCTCGACGGCGAGCGGCTGCACGTGTTCACCGTCGGCCGGCTTCCGCTCGAGAACCCGACGCCGGAGGCACGTCAGGAGGAGGCGCAGTACATCCTGCACGCCGACGAAGGGCTCGACGTGCGGTTCCGAACGACGGCGGGCACGCACCTGCTCTCGGCCGCCTTCCTGGCGCAGCCGGTGGTGGCGGAAGGACCGCTGCGGCCGGCCATCTCCGTGGCCAGCTTCGGGTTCAGCGCCGACGCCGCGCTCTACGACACCGAGGAGCCGGCCCTGTGGACGGTCGAGGTCGAGGGCCCGCTCGACGGCCCGGGTTCGCTTCGCGCGGGGCGGCGCCCGGCGCCCGGACCCGCCGACACGGCCAGCGGGCCGCGGCTGTTCGTCTGCCGGCCCGCGACGGCGGAGGAGGAGCGCCCGTGCGCTCGCGAGATCCTCGCGCGGCTCGCCCGCCGCGCGTTCCGCCGCCCGGTGACGGACGCCGACGTCGAGCCCCTGCTGGCGCTGTTCGAGGCCGGCCGGGGCCGCGGCGGCTTCGCGGCCGGCATCGAGCTGGCCCTCCGCAAGGTGCTGGCGAGCCCGGAGTTCCTGTTCCGGATCGAGAGCGAGCCGGCCGGGGCGGAGCCCGGGACGCCCTACCGGGTGAGCGACGTCGACCTCGCCTCGCGCCTGTCGTTCTTCCTCTGGAGCAGCATCCCGGACGAGGAGCTGCTCGGCCTCGCCGAGCGCGGGCGGCTCGCCGACCCGGCCGTGCTGGAACGGCAGGTGGCCCGCATGCTCGCCGACCCCCGCGCGGCGGCCCTCGTCCACAACTTCGCCGGGCAGTGGCTGTACCTGCGCAACATGCAGCTCGTCCTCCCCGACCCGGAGGCGTTCCCGGAGTTCGACGACAACCTGCGCGAGGCCTTCGCGCGCGAGACCGAGCTGTTCCTCCTGAGCCAGCTCCGCGAGGACCGGAGCGTCCTGGAGCTGCTGGAGGCGGACTACACGTTCCTGAACGAGCGGCTCGCCCGGCACTACGAGGTGCCGGGGGTCTACGGCAGCCGCTTCCGGCGCGTGGCCCTGCCCGCCGGCGGGCGGCGCGGACTGCTGGGGCACGGGAGCGTGCTGACCGTGACTTCCTACGCCAACCGCACGTCTCCGGTGCTGCGCGGCAAGTGGCTGCTCGAGAACCTGCTCGGCGCGCCGCCGCCCCCGCCCCCGCCCGACATCCCGGCGCTCCGGGAGATCGGCGAGGAGGGCGTCCCGCCCAGCTCCGTGCGCGAACGGCTGGAGCTGCATCGGCGCAACCCGGTCTGCGCGTCGTGCCACGCGCAGATGGACCCGCTCGGCTTCGCGCTCGAGAACTTCGACGCCGTCGGCAAGTGGCGGGCGATGGGCGCGGGCGGCGATCCGATCGACGCCACGGCGGTGCTGCCCGACGGCACCGCCATCTCCGGGCCGGCCGAGCTGGCCCGCGTCTTCGTCGCGCAGCCGGAGCGCTTCGCGTCGACGGTGGTCGAGAAGCTGCTGACCTACGCGACGGGCCGCGGCGTCGAGTACTACGACGCGCCGACCGTGCGCGCCATCGTGCGCGAGGCGGCGCGGCGCGACTACCGCTGGTCGGCCCTGATCTCGGGGGTCGTCACCAGCGCGCCGTTCCGGATGCGGATGTCGGAGGAAGTTCCATGATGATCACCAGGAAGCAGGTGTCGCGGCGCACGGTGCTCCGCGGGGTGGGCGCCACGCTGGCCCTGCCGCTGCTCGACGCCATGACCCCGGCGTTCACGCCGCTCCGGCTGTCGGCGGCGAGCCCGACGCGGCGGCTGGCGACGGTCTACGTCCCGAACGGCATCATCATGGAGCGCTGGACGCCGGCGGCCGAGGGGTGGGACTTCGACCTCCCGCCCACGCTGGCGCCGCTCGCGCCGCACCGCGACGATGTGCTGGTGCTCAGCGGTCTGGTGCACCGGACCGCGTACCCGCTCCCCGGCGAGGGCGCCGGCGACCACGCGCGGGCCGCGGCCTGCTACCTGACCGGCGTCCACCCGAAGAAGACCGAGGGAGCCGACATCCGGGCCGGCGTGTCGATGGACCAGATCGCGGCGCGGCACGTGGGGTCGGAAACGCAGCTCGCGTCGCTGGAGCTCGGCTGCGATCCCAGCTACTTCCTCGGAGCCTGCGACGCCGGCTACAGTTGCGCCTACGGCAACACGCTCTCCTGGCGGACCGAGACCACCCCGCTCCCGGTCGAGATCAACCCCCGCGCGGTGTTCGAGCGGATGTTCGGCGACGCCGAGGACACGAGCGCCGGGGCGCGCCGGCGGCGCATCGCCGAGGACCGCAGCATCCTCGACGCGCTGCTCGCCGACGTCCGCCGGCTGCAGGGGTCGCTCGGCGCCGGCGATCGCGAGAAGGTCACGCAGTACGTCGACGCCGTCCGCGACGTCGAGCGGCGCATCCAGCGGGCCGAGCGGCAGACCGGCCGCGAGCTGCCGCACTTCGACAAGCCGGCCGGCATCCCGGACCGCTACGACGACCACGTCCGGATGATGTTCGACCTGCAGGTGCTGGCGTTCCAGACCGACCTGACGCGCGTGGCGACGTTCATCATGTCGCGCGAGGTGAGCTCGCGGACCTATCCCGAGCTGGGCATTCCCGACCCGCACCATCCGATCTCGCACCACCAGGACGACGCGACCAAGATCGAGAAGCTGGCGCGGATCAACACCTTCCACGTCAGCCTCTTCGCCCACTTCCTCGACCGGCTGCGGGCCACCGAGGACGGGGACGGCTCGCTGCTGGACCAGGTGCTGGTGAGCTACGGCTGCGGCATCAGCGACAGCAACCAGCACCTGCACGACAACCTGCCCATCCTCGTGGCGGGCGGCGGCGGAGGCCGGCTCTCGGGCGGGCGCCACCTGCGCTTCGCGCCCGACACGCCGATGACCAACCTGCTGCTGACCCTGCTGGACAAGATGGACGTTCCGATGGACAACCTGGGCGACAGCACGGGGCGGCTGCGGGGGCTCTCGGAGCTCTCGTGAGCCGGCCCCCGGGCGCCCTCTGCGCCAGTGAGCCAGCTCGACGCTGGCGCACACTCGCCCTGCAACCCACGCACCCGAGACGAGCCGAGCAAGAGGCCCCGATGTCGAGACAAGCCTTCGCCGCCGCCTGCACCCTGATCGTCGTTCTCGCGCTCGCCGCGCCGGCCGCCCTGGCCCAGCCGGACGAGCGGTCCATGCCCATGCGCACCCCGGACGGACAGCCGGACGTCTCCGGCATGTTCACCTTCCGCACGCTGACGCCGCTCGAGCGCCCCGAGCAGTTCGAGGGCGTGGAGCGGCTCGGCGCGGAGGAGGCGGCGGCGTTCGAGGCGGCGGAGCGGACCCGCCGCAACCGCGACCTCTTCGACCCGGAGGTGGGCGCCCTGTTCTACCGGCCGCGCTCCGAGGGCGGGGTGCTCTCGTACAACGAGTTCTGGTACGAGCGCGGGGTCGAGCTGACCTCCGACAAGCGGACCTCGCTCATCGTCGATCCCCCCGACGGGCGGCGGCCGCCCCGCACGCCGGAGGCCATCGAGCGCGGCCGGGAGCGGGCCGCCTACCGGCGCGCGCACATGTACGACTCCTACGAGAACCGCAGCATGTTCGACCGCTGCATCATGGGC